>JBBRGS010000045.1:0-22386 GCA_038240635.1 Armatimonadota bacterium | reverse complement strand
AGGTGCATCGGCATTTGGATGTAGGTGAACCCTTCGGCGCCCACCGGGCGGATGACGCCGGGGCTGAGCGGCGCCGTCAGCTCGATGGCGATGGTCTCCGCGTCCACCACGCCGAGGAACTCGACGAGGAGTTTGCCGTCGAAGGCGATCTCGATGTCTTCGCCTTCCTTCGTCACGTCCACCACCTCATGGCCGCGACCCGTGCCGCCGCTTTCCGCCTTCACGTGGAGCTGCTGCTCCGCCGTGCTGAAGAGGAGCCGCTTGCTGTCCCCCGCCACGGCCAAAGCGCGACGGCACGCCACGAGCAGCGCGTCGGTGTTCACGGTGATCTTCTTGCTCCACTCCTTCGGGATGACCTTCTCGAAGTTGGGGAACTTCCCGTCAATCAGGCGGCTCACCACGGTGACGTTCGGCACGCGGAAGACGATCTGGTTGTGCGTCACGCCGATCCGCACCGGGTCGGCTTCATTCGCGCCGACGATCCGGCTCACTTCGGTCATCGCGCGGGCGGGCACAATGGCGTCAATCCGTCCGCTCACGGCTTCCTGCAACGTGTCCGCGCGGAGCGCAAGCCGGGCCATCTCGGCGCCGCACACCTTGATGGTCGTCTCCTCAGCGGTGACGTTCAGGCCGGTCAGTTGCGGGCGGGACGGGTCATCGCTCGCGGCGAAGGCGCTCTGCCGCACGAGGTCCTTGAACAGTTCGCTGGAGATGGTCATCAGGTTGTCGCCGGAGACTTCGGGGAGGGGAGGGAACTCCTCCGCCGGGAGTCCGAGCAATTCATATTCGCTCGACTGGCAGGTGAGCAGCACTTTGTCGCTGTTCTCGGCGACGAGTTGCACGTCGGCGTCGGGCAGGGTGTTCACGAGATCGGCGAAAACACGGGCGAGGACGGTGGCGCTGCCGACCTGCATGACCTGCGCGGGGATGGTCCGCTCAATCTGAAGGTCGTACTCGGCGCCGGTAACACGGAGGCTGTTGTCTTCCGCCACGAGGAGGAAGTGGCTCTGGATGGGCAAGGCGGAGCGGCTGGGGACAGCGCGCAGGGCGGTGGAGACGGCCTCGGCGAGGGCGCGGCGGTCCACGATGGCGCACATGTGGCCCGTGCGGGAGGCGCCGTTCAGAGCGTCGGCTCCGTCTTCGAGGAGGGCGGGTTCGGGCATGGGAGGTTTCCTTCCGCCGATTCGGGGGCGGGCGGGACGGTATGGAACGCCTGGAGGGCGGCCTGGTAGACCGTCAGGAGAGGAGCATGCGCGGCTTCAGCGGCGCGGCGGCACTCATCATACTCAGGGCTGACGGTCACAATTGTGGCGTTCCGGCGGCCAATCTTCACCTTGACCGGCCCGAAGGGGGTCTCCACCGAGGCGAACTCACGCGCCAGAACGTGCCGATTCCAGAGGGAAGTCCGCACCCCAAAGGTGGTTGTTTCGCGGAAGAACGTGTCCACCAGCGCCGTCTCCCGGCCGAGCGGGGCGATGACGGACAGCGTGACGCCGGGCCGCCCCTTCTTCATCTGCACAGGCGTGAGCGTCACATCGAGCGCGCCCGCCTCGAAGAGCCGCGCCATCGCCCATTCATACGCTTCGGGCTGCATGTCGTCCAGGTTGGCTTCAAGGACGAGGACCTGCTCCGGCGGCGCGAGAGGATCGGCGCCAGCCCTTGCGTCCTCCGTCTCGCCGATCACCACGCGCAGCAGGTTGGGACGCGGGCCGAAATCCTTCTTCCCGGAGCCGTATCCCGTCGCGCCGACTGTCATGGCGGGGAGGCGTCCCCACTCGGCGGCGAGGGTGGAGAGGAGGGCCGCCCCGGTCGGCGTGACGAGTTCGCCCTCTACATCCACGCTGTACGTGGGGCAGCCTTTGAGCAGTTCCAGGGTGGCGGGGGTCGGGACCGGCATTCGCCCGTGCGCGCACTTCACGAAGCCGTGGCCCTGGGGCAGGGGGGACGCGACGATGCGCTCCACACCGAGGGCTTCCAGGGCGATGCAGGCGCCACAGATGTCCACGATGCAGTCGAGGGCGCCGACTTCGTGGAAGTGGATGCGCTCCAGCGGGACGTTGTGAACGTGGGCCTCGGCCTCCCCCAGGCGGCGGAAGACGGCGATGGCGTCGCGCTTCACCCGCTCGGAGAGGCCGCTCGCCTCGATCAGGTCGCGGATTTCGGTGAAGCCGCGTTCGGGGGCGTCGTCATCGCATGAGACGGAGAAGTCAGCGGCGGAGATGCCCGCGCGCACCCGGCGACCGAGAGCGATGTCCCAGCCGGGCAGGCGGAGGGTTTCCAGTTCGGCTTTGAGGGTGTCGAGGGAGGCTCCGGCGTCGAGCAGCGCGCCGACGATCATGTCGCCGCTCGCGCCGTTGAACGCGTCAAAGAAGGCGGTTCGCAATTCGTTCGGTTCTCCGAGTGAGGGCAGGCGCGGGTTGAGGTTATCGGGCGGCGGCGTGCAGCCATGTCCAGTTTTCGGGTTCGCCGTCCTCGTCACCCGCATCGGCGAGTTGGAACCCCGCCGCCCCCACCGCCTGGGCGAGGGCGTGCGGCGTCCAGAAGTGGAAGTAGCGGCGCAGCGTCACTCCCATCAGCGTCTCTTCGCGCACGGCGTCCCCCTCGCCCACGCGCACGCAGACGTAGAGCGCGCCGCCGGGTCGCAACACGCGGCGGAACTCGGCCAGCGCACGACGGGTTTCATCCTCCGTGAGATGGATGAGGGACGCCCGCGCCCAGACGCCGTGGAAGGCCCCGGTCGGGAAGGGGAGAGCGAGCAGATCGCCCTGGACCAGACGCAGGCCGGGAACGCGGCGACGGCCTTCCACGAGCATGACGTGGGACAGATCGAGGCCGACCGCCTCCGCGCCGAAGCGGTTCAGGGTCGCCGCCTGATGGCCAGGGCCGCAACCGGCGTCCAGCACAAGCGGGCGAGGCGGCAGGCGGAGGAGGAAGGCGGCGAGGTCCTCATCGAGGGCGCGCGTGTCGAAGTATCGCGCGGTGTACGCGGCGGCGAAGCGGTCGTAGGCGTCGAGCGTCTCCGAGCGGTCAGAGGTCGTCAGGGGTTTCCTCCACTTGCGGCGTTGTGGAGCGACCGGGCTTTCCGACCGTCAGAAGGTCAGCTCCCCCTCGAAGACCTCCTCCGCCGGGCCGGTCATATAGACATGATTATGACCGTTCCATTCGATGAAAAGGTCGCCGCCGGGCAGTTTCACCGTGACACTGCGGCCCGTGTGCTGATTGAGCGCGCTGGCGACGGCGGCGGCGCAGGCGCCTGTCCCGCACGCGAGGGTGATGCCCGCGCCCCGTTCCCAGACGCGCATTTTGAGCGTGTCGCGGTTGATCACCTCGATAAACTCGACGTTGGTGCGCTGCGGGAACGTCTTGTGCGTCTCGATCTCCGGGCCGATCTTCTCCACCGGGAACGCCGCGACATTCTCCACGAAGATGACGCAGTGCGGATTCCCCATGCTCACGCAGGTGATGTCGAATTTACGACCGGCGGCCTGAAGTTTCTCCCCGACGACAGGGCTTGCGCCGTCGCCGCGCAGGGGGATGAGTTTTCGCTCCAGGACCGGCTCGCCCATGTCCACGCGCACGGATTCCACGCGGCGAGCGGCCACGGTGAGTTTGAGGCCCATCACTCCGGCGAGGGTTTCCACCTTCACAAACGGCTCCGGGTGAAGGCGGCGGTCGTAGACATACTTGGCGAAGCAGCGGATGCCGTTGCCGCACATCTGCGGCTCGGAGCCGTCGGGGTTGAAGATACGCATCCGGAAGTTGGCGACTTTGGAGGGGTCTACGAGGATGAGGCCGTCCGCTCCGACGCCAAAATGGCGGTCGCACCAGCGCGCGGCGAGTTCCGGCAGGCGGGCTTCGGGGAGTTTCTCCTCCAGGTTGTTGACCATAATAAAATCGTTGCCCAGGCCGTGCATCTTGACGAACTTCACGTCGTTCTCCTTCCAGGGCCGGGCCTCACTCCCGGCGACATTCCAAATGTATCATAGCCTGCGGGATGGGAGAAATATAAGATGCCCGCAGGCGAGCCCTGTTCCAAAACGGGACAAAGGGTGTTCTCCAAAGTTTTGAAGGAAGGAGACAGAGGCGAGCAGGGGATCACTCCGTCACTCAATACTGTTCTCCCTTCGGTGACGGCTCAATCTGTCGCTCGACAGCGGGATTCCTTGAGCATGTGTAAATCTATGTACCGCGTACCGCACCCGCAGAGGCAAAGGCAGGGCAACCGACGTTTGACACCTCATGACAGGTGTGCTACTCTGAGGTTGGAAGTCCATCGCCTCCGGGCGCTGGGCTTATTTTTGAGTCTGGGAGTCGGCGCCGCCTCCCGGCGTATCCCGCGAGCCAGGCAAAGGGACAGTGATGACCAGCATACGCAATCCGGGCAAGGCGACCGCCACTCGCGGGTCTCAGGCGAACCGAACCCGTCAGTTCCTCGAAGAGACGTGGGTCGAGCTGCGCTACAAGGTCACGTGGTCGGCCAAAGAGCAGCTCCTGAAAAGCACGGCGGTCGTGCTGACGGTCGTCGTGATCGTCTCCGTCTTCATCTATATCCTGGACACGCTGTTTGGCGCCCTGCTGAAGCGTTTCCTCCTTTAACGTCAGGTCCCGTCAAGGCGGGGGCGCAAGTCTCCCCGGCTTTCGTAGGGCGGTCGTCGGCCACTTACATCACACCCGTGCGCTCCTCGGTCTCGCGTTGCGTTCGCCCGGCCCGTCCATCGCCGATATGCAACCTCCACGCATCGCCTCCGCAAGAATGACCCCGCATGGCCTCCGGCGCAACGGGCGCGGCTCCTTCCCGTCTGGAGAATGGATGGAAAGACACTGGTACGCGATCCACACTTATTCCGGTCATGAGAATAAGGTGAAAACCAACATCGAGCGTCGCGCGGCGTCTCTGGGCCTGAATGATAAAATCGCCCGCATCGTCGTGCCGACGGAGGAAGAGCTCCGGATGCGCGCGGGCAAGCGCATCTCCGTGCGGCGCAAAATCTTCCCCGGTTATGTGCTGATCGAAATGGCGCTCGACGATGCGACGTGGTACCTGGTGAAGAACACCACCGGCGTCACGGGATTTGTCAGCTCCGGGTCGGGCAACAAACCCGCCCGCCTCACCCTCGAAGAGGTCAACAACATCCTCCAAAGCGTGGAGAAGCCCGCCACGCCGAAAATCAAGTGGGCCAAAGGCGATAACGTTCGCGTGCTGACCGGACCCTTTGCGGATTTGACGGGGAAGATCGAAGATATCAATGTGGATAAAGAGAAACTTCGGGTGATGATCGAGTTGTTCGGGCGCGATACCCCCGTCGAACTGGAATTCACTCAGGTTGAGAAGACCGAATAACCCGTCTCCTTTCACCGAGGAGACAGCTTCCCGTCATCAAGGTCAGCCCTCATCGCGCCACCGCTTGTCGAGGTCAGCCCACGTCGCGCAACCGCCCCTTCGAGGCCCCGCCTCCGAAGCCGGGTGACGGCAAAAGGAGTTATGGATGGCAAAAAAAGTCATGGGGGTTGTGAAGCTCCAGCTACCCGCCGGTAAAGCCACCCCCGCGCCGCCGGTTGGCCCCGCCCTGGGCCAGTACGGCATCAATATTATGGAATTTGTGAAGGGGTACAACGAGAAGACCGCCCCGCTCGCAGGAACCATCATCCCCGTCGAGATCACGGTCTTCGAGGACCGCTCCTTCACCTACATCACCAAAACCCCTCCGGCGTCGGACCTGCTCCGCAAGGCGGCGGGCGTGGCGAAGGGGTCCGGCGCCAACCGCGCCACCAAAGTCGGAACGATCAGTCGCGAACAGCTCGAGGAGATCGCCCGCACCAAACTGCCCGATCTGAACTGCTCCACCATCGAAGCGGCCTCGCGAATCATCGAAGGCACCGCCCGCTCAATGGGCATCGAGATCGCGGCCTGACGTTCACCCCACTATAACCCCCCTCGCCTCCCCGGCGGGGACCCCAGGAGTCTTCAATGCCGACGCATGGAAAGCGTTATCGGGAGCTGGCGACGAAAGTCGAGGCGACACAGGCGTATTCGCCGGATGAGGCCATCCGCCTCGTCAAAGCGACCGCCACCGCCAAATTCGACGAAACCGTGGATGTCGCCATCCGCCTCGGCGTGGATCCCCGTCACGGCGATCAGGTCGTCCGTGGCACGACCACGCTCCCGCATGGAACCGGAAAATCCCGCCGCGTGGCGGTCTTCGCCAAAGGCGAGAAAGCCGCCGACGCCGAAGCCGCAGGCGCCGATGTGGTGGGCGCCGAGGACCTGGTCACGCAAATTCAGGGCGGCTGGCGAGAGTTTGATGTCCTCGTCGCCACCCCCGACATGATGAAAATCGTGGGCCGCCTGGGCCGCGTCCTTGGCCCTCGTATGCCCAGCCCCAAGTCCGGCACTGTCACGCAGGATGTGGCGACCGTCGTGCGGGACATCAAAGGCGCCACCCGCGTGGAGTACCGCGTCGAGAAGGCGGGCATCGTGCATGCCCCCATTGGCAGGGTCTCCTTCCCCGATGAGCAGCTGCTCACCAACCTCGCCGCGCTGGTCAACGCCCTGGTGAAGGCCAAGCCGCCCTCCGCCAAAGGCCGCTATCTCCGTAGCATCACCGTCAGCCCGACGATGGGGCCAGGTGTGGACCTCGATATTGCCGCGACGCAGGCCCTCTCCGCCGAGCATAAGTAGACGCGCCCGGAGGCGCCCTCCACCTCTTTCCCCTGACAACCGAACCCTCATCCCCGAAGACAGCGGGCCGCGCCCCACGCGCGTCAATGGTTTCACCGCCCGCCGAGGAGGATTGATCGCGTGAAGCCGACCCCTGGCCTTCCGCGTCCGATTCGCCCCTTTCGTCTGCGGAAGGGGCGTTCTGATTCTCAACCCAGCGTCTGAACCCATTCCTACCCGAAAGGAGGTGAATCGTATGCGAGAACATGGAGCCTCATATGAGATCGAACCCACCCAAAGGAAGCAGGACAAGGTGGAGGTCCTCTCCGAGAAACTGAGCCGGGCCACCGGCGCCGTCCTCCTCGATTACCGGGGCCTCTCCGTCACTGAAGTGAGCGAGCTGCGCGTCAAACTTCAGGAACAGGACGCCGACTTCCACGTCGTCAAGAACACGCTGCTGAAGATCGCGGCGGAACAGAATCAGCAGGACTTCGGGGCGATGCTCGAAGGTCCCACCGCCCTGGCCATCATGTATGGCGAGCCGGTCGGCCCCGCCAAAGTCTTCAACGAGTACCTGCGCGACCACAAGAACGTGACGCTGAAGGGCGGCGTGCTCAAAGGCCGTCTTATCACCCCGGAGAACGTCACCGCGCTGGCCAAAATCCCGCCCCGCGAAGTCCTCATCGCTCAACTGCTGGCGAGCGCGCAAGGCCCGATCACCGGCCTCGTGGGAACCCTCTCCAGCGTGCTGTCGAGCTTCGTCTTCACCCTTCAGGCGGTCGCCGACCAGAAGAACGCTTCCGCCTAGTCCCTCGTCTCCCCTGAACCCGTCACCGGCCCCAACGCGGCCCGGCGCGGGCATCTCATACCCTCTCCGCCTCGCTGGCGGCCCCTCTGTCCCCATTCCGGGAGGAAACTTCATTGGCATTAACGCAGGAAGAACTCATCTCCGCTATCGATTCCATGTCCGTTCTTGAACTGTCCGAGTTGGTGAAAACCCTTCAGGACCATTACGGCGTCAGCGCGGCCATGCCGGTCGCGGCGGCGGCTCCGGCGGCGGGTGGCGATGCGGCCCCGGCGGCTGAAGAGCAGACCAGTTTCGATGTCGTCCTGACCGGCGCCGGCGAAAAGAAGATCAACGTCATCAAAGTCGTCCGCGAGATCACCAGCCTCGGCCTGAAAGAAGCCAAGGAGTTGGTGGACACCGCGCCGCAGCCGGTCCGCACCGGCGTGAACAAGGAAGAAGCCGACGCCGTGAAGGCGAAGCTGGAAGAGCAGGGCGCCTCCGTCGAAATCAAGTAACGAAGCCCTATCCGACCCTGCGCTCCGGGGTCTCTCCCTCCCTGTCTCCTCCATCCGTGGAACCAGGGAGGGAACTCTTTTTCATCCCAATAAGTATCATGGTGGCGAGCCGCCCGCCCTGACGATAGGCGGACGAAACGCTCCCGCCGCAACGGTGTATGCCGCGCGTCGGGAACAGCCGCGCGACTCACCCCCCGGAACAGGAGGCCGCGTTGAGACAGTATGAGATTCAGGCGTGCGTCCTCTTCGAGCGCCCGTATCGGCAGGAGGAATTGTTCGAGGAACCCCTGCCGTTCGAGGATGGCGCCGCTTCCGGTGACAAGGACGAGCCGCTCATCGGGTACTACACCACGCGTTACGTCACCGCGCAAAGCCTCGCCGAAGCCACCCATTATGTGGAAGAGGCCCTCACGACCGATGAGGATATGCCGAGCAGCCGCATCATTGATCTGGCCTGCACCGAGTTGGAGTTTGAGACGCTTTCCCCCGAAATCCGCAGCGATTCGGGCAACCCCGACATTCCCGGCATCTGGTACGAGGAAGGCATGGGCTTCTTCTCCCACCTCGAATCCGACCAGATGCACCACCAGGGCCACGACGCTTAACTCAGCGCGTCACTCGCTCGATACCGTTCTCCTCCGCCACGTCAACGCGCGCGCCCGTCTCCCATGAGCGGATCGCGGCGTCGGACAGTTGTAGCGCGCGACGGCCCGCCTCCGCCGGAACGGGGGGCGCTTCCCCTGCCCGAAACGATTGCAGAATGGCTTCAAAATGCCGGTCAAAGGTGCGATGGAACTCACGGTCCCGGTCGTTGAAGTAGCCGGCCTGCCACACCTCCGCCATTTCGCTGCCCGCCGTCTGGAAGGTGTAGCGCCGCACGGTGTCCTCTATGACCACGCGCCCCCGCGTCCCATTCACTTCCAGCCGCTGAGTATTCTCGTAGGCGTAGGAGGAGTCGTAGGAACCGAGCAGAGTACCCACCGCGCCATTGTCGAACCGGAGCGCCAGCGCGAGGGTACTGAATCCCTTGCCGGTGAGGTCGGTCATTTGCGCCGACACGGAGCGGATGGGTCCGCAGAGGAATTCCAGCGAGTCGAAGGCGTGACATTGAGTCTCGATGAGGTTGGCGTGCGCATGCCCCCCGCCGCCTTCGCCGCCGAAGCGCCACGTAGCGAACACCAGCGGCCCCAGCCGTCCCGAAGCAATGGCGTCCTTCGCCCGGCGCATGGGGACGGCGTATCGGTGATTGAAGTTGATGGCGAAGAAGAGGTTCCGCTTCCGCGCCTCTTCAATGAGGATGTCGGCCTCTTTCAGGTCGAAGACGAGCGGCTTCTCCACCAAAAGGTGAACCCCCGCCTGAATGACCCGCAAAGTGGCATCGAAGTGGCCCTGATTGGGGAGGCAGAGGCTTACCATGTCGGGCTGTTCGCGCTCCAGCATGGCATCGAAGTCGGTGTAGGCGGTGACACCATACTCCGCCGCGCGGGTTTCGGCGCGTTCGCGGGTGCGGCACATCAGGGCGCAAAACTCCACATCGGGATGTTCGGAGAGGACGCGCGCGTGCTGCCGCCCCCACCCTCCGGCGCCGATCAGGGCGATGCGGGTCTTCTTCCGGGTATCGTTCGCCCGTTTCACTGAGTCACCACAACTTTCCCGGTTTCCCCGGCGAAGAAGAGGCGGAAGGCATCCTCCACCCGCTCCACCGGGAATCGATGGGTGATGATGGGCTGGAGAAAGTTCCGATGTTGACGGAAGAGTTCGAGGTTCGCGGCCAGTTCGTCATACCTGAAATATTCGCTGCCCAGGATGGCCCGCTCCGGCGCGATCAGGTCCCGCGACACCTCCAGCGTAAGCCCTTCGCCGTGGCCCACGCACACGAGAACGCCTCGCTGATCCAGCGCGTTCAGAGCCGCCTGCCGCGCCTCAGTCTTTCCCGTGGTGTCCAGCGCCGCGTCCACGTGAGGGCAAGCATGGGCGCGCAGGGCCTCCTCCAGCGACTGCGTTGACCCAGGGATGGGAATCGCTCCCAGCCGGCTTGCCAGGTCCAAACGGTACGGGATCGTGTCCGTGATGAAGACGCGCGTCGCCTCGCCCAGCAGGATGCGGGCCATCGCCGCGAGTCCCAGGCCGATGGGACCCGCTCCCATGATCAGGAGCGAACGGAGATCGTCATGAACCCGTTGCGCCCGTCCGATGGCGTGTCCCCCCGTGCCCATCACGTCGAGCAGCAAGGTGGCTTCATCCAGTGGCAGGTCGGAGTCCACCGGAAAGAAGACCGATTCGGGGACCGTCATGTAAGGCCCGTAGCCGCCATCGCGGTTGAATCCTACGTCGCCGCGTTTGGCGAGACACTGTTGGGTCGCGCCTGCGCGGCAGTTTCGACAGTCGCCGCAGTACACCATGAGATACACGACTCCCGGCGTCCCCACCGCCGTTCGAGTCTCCGGCCCCGCCAGCGCCACGACTCCGGCGGCTTCGTGTCCGGGGGTGGTGGCGCTGCCACCGTGGAACTGTCCTCGCTCTGATCCGCACAGGGCGTTGGCCCGGCACCGGAGCAGGAGTTCGCCCTCCTTCGGCTGAGGCGTGGACTTCTCGCGCCACTCGACCCGGCCCTGGCCCCGAAACCAGGGGACGCGCATGACCTCAGGTATTCGTTCGCTCATGGGGAGACTCTTTCTGAAAATGACCCGTTCATATATAATCGGCGGCTTTATCCGTCCAGTCGGGCGGCGCGGGCCTCGGCTTCACAGTCGCAGGAGCGCTCCTCGGTCATGCCACCGATCATAGCCCGGATGAGGTCGCCCACACGGCTCACGTTGTCGCGCATCACCGCCAGCACGTCCTCCACACTGACAGTAGGCCGAGCCAGGTCGCCCGCTACTCCCACATCGTAATCGGTGACGAGGGCGATTCCGGTGTAGCAGATGCCCAGTTCTCGCGCCAGGATCGCCTCCGGGTACTGGGTCATGCCGACGGTGCGCCACCCCTGCCGGGTGAAGAATTCGCTCTCGGCGCGGGTGGAGAAGCGTGGCCCCTGGATGACGACGATGGTCCCGGTTGGGTGTATCGGGATGCCCAGGTCCCCGGCGGCCTGAAGGGCGACCGCGCGGAGGCGGGGGCAGTACGGTTCCGCCGCGCCGATGTGAAGTGTCTCCGGCCCGTCGAAAAAGGTGTCCCTGCGGCTGCGGGTGCGGTCCACAAACTGGTCGAGGAGGACGAAGTCGCCGGGGTGAATGTCGGGCTGGAGGCTGCCCACGGCGCACGGAGCGATGATCCGCCGCACACCCAGGGAGTGGAGCGCCCAGACGTTGGCGCGGTAGTTGACCGCGTGCGCCGGATGGTGGTGACGCCGACCGTGGCGGGGCAGAAAGGCGACCTCGCGCCCCTCCAACGTCCCCAGCGCGATGGAGTCGCTCGGCGCGCCAAAGGGCGTCTCCACAGTGATCTCGCGTACCTCATCCAAAAACTGGTAGAAACCGCTGCCGCCAAACACGCCGCAAAGGGGGGGAGACGCGAGAGAAGGAGAGGGGTGCACGGATGGGCCTTTCGGGATACGGATGGATGAGGCAGAAGAGGACGAGGACACCTGATGATTATGGCGCCTCCATCGCCAGGCGACCGAGTGAACTCCTTCGCGCGGCAGGTGACACTCTATCCATTGGCTAAAGCGTGCAACGCCTGGCGCGCGGCGACCTGTTCCGCGCTCTTCTTCGACAAGCCTTCGCCCGCGCCAACGACTCGGCCGTCCAGCATCGCCTCCGCCCGAAATGATCGGTGATGCGGCGGTCCACTCTCCTCCACGATGCGCCAGGTCGGCGTAGAACGATACCGCCGTTGGGTCAGTTCCTGAAGCTGGGTCTTGTAATCCCGCTCGTGCATCCGGCCCAGCGCTTCCCCCAGCTGGCCCAGCACGAACCGACGCGCCGCATCCATGCCGAGGCTGAGGTAGATGGCGGCCACCACCGCCTCAAAAGCGTCGGAAAGGATTGAAGGGCGTTGTCGGCCCTGCGCCCGCCGTTCTCCCTCTGATAGGATGAGTCGCTCTCCCAGGCCGAGCCGACGCGCCGCCTCCGCCAATGTCGGCTCACTCACGGCGGCGATCCGCGCGGAGGTGAGCTGCCCTTCCGTGTAATCGGGAAACGCGTGGTACAGATGCTCGGTGACGATGATCTCCAGCGCCGCATCCCCAAGGAACTCCAGCCGCTCGTTGTCGGCGCCTGTCCCCGCCGACTTATGGGTCAGCGCCTGAGCCAGAAGCGCGGGGTCCACCGGAAACTCGTCCAGACTGATCATGCGGGCGAAGATTCCCTGTGTCCTGACGTGGCGGGGATCACAGCGGGATGGCTCCCAGCCGCCGGGTGAACGCGCGTCCCGCAAAGCTCTCGGTGCAGACGTGGCGGTGGGCGGGGAAGATTTTGCCGGGATTGCATAACTCATCGGGATTGAAGGTCGCCCGTACGCGCTCCATCACCGCGAGGTCGCGCGGGGTGAACATCAGCGTGAGGAATTGTCGCTTCTCGATGCCAATCCCATGCTCGCCGCTGACCGAACCACCTTCATCCACGCAGGCCTGCAAAATCTCTCCGCCCGCTTCCACAACCCGCCGCAGCTGGTCCGCGTCCCGCTCATCGAACAGGATGACCGGGTGAAGATTGCCATCTCCTGCGTGGAAGACGTTGGCGATGCGGAGGTCGTGCTTCGCACCGATGAGGGCGATACGTTCGAGGAGCCGGGGCAGTTTGGTGCGAGGGACTACGCCGTCGTGCGTCACGGCGCTGGGGGCGAGACGGCCCGTCGCGCCGATCCCCTTCTTGCGGGCGGTCCAGAGGCGGGCGCGGTCTTCCGGCGTCTGAGCGACTCGCACTTCCCGCGCGGCATTGCGTTCGCAGAGCGTCTTCACATCGTCGGCCTGACGGTCCAGCGCGGCGGTGAGGCCGTCGAGTTCGACGAGGAGGACGGCTCCGGCGTCGGTGGGAAATCCGAAGCCGAACGCCATCTCCACGGCCTGTAAAATGGTTTGGTCCATCATCTCCAGGGCCGCCGGAAGGATGCCCGCCGCGATGATGTCGGAGACGGTTTGCGTGGCGTCGGCGATGGTGTTGAAGACGGCGAGCAGGGTGCGAACGTCCTGCGCCTGCCGCACGAGCCGAACCGTGACCTCCGTGACGATACCGAAGGTGCCTTCCGAGCCGACAATCAGGCCGATCAGGTCCAGCCCGGTGGAATCGCCGGAGGAGTCTCCAAAGCGTCGTACGGCGCCGTCGGGCATGACCATCGTCACGCCGAGGACATGGTTCGTGGTCACGCCGTACTTCAGGGTATGGGGGCCGCCGGAGTTCTCCGCCACGTTGCCGCCCAGCGTGCAGGCGTTCTGGCTGGACGGGTCCGGCGCGTACAGATAGCCGTCGGAGGCGACCGCCTGAGTGAGTTTGATATTGACCGCTCCGGCCTGGGCGATCATCCGCCGGTTGCGGAGGTCCACATTGAGGATGCGGTTCATCCGGGTGAGGGTGATGAGGAATCCCCCCTCTGCCAACGCGCCGCCGGAGAGGCCGGTCCCCGCGCCACGAGGGACAAACGGGATTCGCTCCCGGCACGCCAGCCGCACAATCGCCGCCACCTGTTCGGTCGTCGTGGGGAGGAGAACGACTTCGGGGAGGGCTTTCTCGACGGTGTAGGCGTCACAATCGTAGACGAGGGTCTGATTTTTGCCGGTCAGAACGCCCTGCGGACCCAGTATCTGAACGAGTTCCTGAAGTATACGGGAGGAGATCATGAGCGGAGGTCCCGGCGACGCCACACGTAGCGGCCCCACCCATCCCCCGCGAGAGGCATGAGTGGGGCGTTGAAGTGGTCTGGCGTGACGGCTCAGTTGTTGGTGGGCTGAGGCGTCGGCCAGATGAGGATGTTCCCCTCGACGGCGGAGTAGTACCAGAAGCCTTTGGTGAGGTCAATGATATTTCCCCGATTGAGGCGGTCGTAGACCTTTTTTGTGGTGTTCCAGAGCCAGCCGCTGTTGGAGGAGATGCCCCGCGCCTGAGCGCTGTCGAGCGTGTACCGCGTCCCGGCGGATTTCACATGAATCTGGGAGGGGTCCCACGTGATCGCGCGGGTGTACGGGTTGCCGATCAGGTTCCAGCCTTTGCGTAGCGAGACGGAGATGTCGGCGGTGATGTCGCTGGGTTCCCCCGCAAACGCGATAGAGGTTTTGGCGGGGTCGCGGACGTAGAGCCAGTACCCTTCGCCCAGGATAGAAGGCGGATCGGTCACATACGCGGCGCCGTTCCACGCGAAACTGCTGATGTCCGCTCCGGCGAAGATGGCGGAGAGTTTCGCCTGATTGAAGTTGTACGGGAGGCTCACCATGTTCCAGCCCGCCACGAACGTCCCCTCCGAGGGTTGGGGGGTGAGCTGGAAGCTGACCAGCGAAGGACCCTCCCCGCGTCGGAAGTTGAGCCGCTCCGCCACAAAACCCGGCGCCGAGACGGCCACCGTGTATTCACCGATGGGCAGGTCAGAGACGATGAACTGGCCGCCCTGGATTTTGAGCGACGGAATGGGCACCTCCTCGCCCACGGCGTTGTACACCTTGACCTTGTAGGTGGGAAGGTTGCCCAGCACCGTCGTCCGCACCGATCCGATAAGGGCGGCGACGAGGACATCCAATGTGGCGTTGGCGTTGTCTCGCAGGACGGCGGGAAGGTCCGGCTTGTTATCACCGTCCAGATCGAGGGGGACCTCCGGCGGGGCGACGATGTTGGTGATTCGCAGGCCACTGTCGCGGGAGTCGTAATTGTAGGAGTTGGGGCGCGTGAGATTGGTGAAGGCGGTGTGCGTTCCGCTGCCGTAGGCGTCTCCGGCGTCGCCTCGGTTGGCGTTGGGGCTGCTGAACGGCAGGAGCAGGCTGTCGCCGAGGGGGCGGCCGGTTCCGGGGTCCAGATCGGCCTGATCGGCTTCCATGAGTTTGACCAGCAGATGTCCCCGGTCATCGTTGCTGCCGCGTCGTTCGTCCACATGGTAGATGAGGACGCCGCTGCCGGGGAGGCCGGGGCTGAGATAAGTTTTCGCCGCGCCGAGAATATCGGAGTAGTTGAGGAGGGCGGGGCCGTCGAAGGTGCCCTGGAGCCGCGCGCGGTTCTCCACGAGGAAGTATTCCTGCGGCTGATTGAAGTTGGCGGGGATTTTAAGGACCACCGGATTGGTTTCCACCGGCGGCAGCGTCAGGCCGGTTTGACTCCCGGTGACCAGCGTGGGAGTGAGCCAGCCGAGCTGGATTTTGCTCCAGGGATCGGGGTGCGCCGGGCGGGAGCCGACGACTTCGATGGGCGTATCCATCTCCTCCGGAATCCAGCTGGCCGACGCCATGAGCGACCAGTGCCCCAGGCCGTTGCCAAGCGAGGACGGCTGGATGTACAGGTCCGGCAGGCCGAAGATGTGGCCAATTTCGTGGGCGGGAGTGCCCGATTCCGATTCCTCGGAGCCCATGGCGTAGTGCCGCACCTTGATGTCCTGGCCGTTCAAGCCGGTCCCCAGCGTGAAATCGCTGATCTCGGATTGATGCGACCAGATGTCGTCGCCGGACCCCGTGCCTTCCGCGCCGGGACCGGCGTGCAGGATATACAGGATGTCCACGAAGCCGTCGTGGTTTTGATCAAACTGAGACCAGTCGAGGCCGGTGTACAGGTTTTTAGCGGCCTGAAGCGCGTCATTCACCAGCGTTTCGGAGTTTTGCGGCGGCGCTCCGAAGCCGTTTTGACCATTGGCGTACCAGGAATAATCGTGAGGCATCCGAAGCCACTTCACCTGAAGGTTCGGATCCGGGTCATCCTGGCCGGAGGCGCGGGGATCGCCCAGGACCTCTCCCTCCAGATCGAGCTTGCCGTACGACGCTTCGTAATAGAGCTGATGGACGCTGCCGTTCCCGGCGGTCGCGCCGTCGCCAAAGAAGAGGTTCCTCATCACGGTGTTAGGCCGTATGGCGGGCGTGTCCGTAAAGTCCACGAGGAGGACGAGGGCGTTGAGTCGTCCGACCGGCGTGAAGGGCTGGGGTCCCATAGTGGCGTCAAGCGGCTTAACTGCGTCCCGGTTGAACTCCAGCGCCCTGGCGTTCGTCTGCGCCCGGTCCCAGGCGAGGCCCATGAACGGAGCCAGTTTCCCCCCGACGGTGGGGGGCATCACGCAGATATGAGGATACGGTTTGAGGGCCGCGCGGGACGGGGCCGCGAGGAGGAGCGCCGCTCCCGCCGCGAGGACGCCGCCCAGCAAAGAAGCGAAGGTAGACCGCTTACGCAATGGTTTCTCCTTGAAAGCCCTGGAGATGCGACAAGGCCGCCGCGCCACGAAAAGGCGAAAAGAAGCCGGCTGGCGCGACCCGCTCCCTGATAGAGTCTATCACCCGCCAGGAAGCGCGTCAACGCGCCGTCGGACAGGCGTTTGGTTGCGATGTTGGATAAGATGACCTCTTCCCAGAGGGTTACGAAGCCCCGGGAGAGCCTTGCGGCGCCAGGATCGGCAGGGTGAGGACCGGGCGATCCGCGAAGGCGGGCCGCTCCACGGGATGGTTCGTCAGCTCGTCGAGGATGACGGCGAGGGCGCGATCCAGTTGAGGGTCCTCGCCGCGCGCGTACTCCTGAGGCGTGATATCCACTTCGATGTCGGGATCGGTTCCGTAGTTCTCCACGCCCCAGCCGACATCCTGAAACCAAAACGAGAACTCCGGCTGCGTGGTGATGGCGCCGTCGGCCAGCGGGTTGCGCGGGGAGATGCCGATGACGCCGCCCCAGGTCCGCTTGCCGATGAGGGTTCCCAGCCCCTTGAGTTTGAAGACGTGACTGAAGATGTCGCCGTCGGAACCGGCCCACTGGTTGCACAGGGCGACCATTGGCCCCGCCACCGAATAGTCGGGGTACGGCTCCGGCTGCCCCCACCGGTGCACGTCGTAGCCGACGCGACGACGCGCCAGCTTCTCGATGATCAATTGAGACACGTGACCACCGCCGTTGTAACGCACATCCACCACGAGGGCGTCGCGCGCCACTTCGGCGAGGTAGAGCCGGTGAAACTCCGCATAGCCGCGCGCGCCCATGTCCGGGATATGCACGTAGCCGACTTTCCCGGCGCTGGCGTCGTGAACCCTGCGGCGGTTCGCCTCCACCCATTCCCGATACCGCGCCTGCTGCTCGGTGCGGAGCGTCTTCACCGTCACTTCGCGGGTCTCGCCCGCCGCGCCGGACACCTGGAGGACGACTTCCGTTTCCGCCTGATGGATGAGCAGGTTGGCGGGGCGAAGGTCGCGGGTGAGTTTGTGGCCGTTGATCGCCCGCAGGAGGTCGCCCTCGCGCACGTTGACGCCCGGCCCGTTGAGCGGGGAGTCGGCTTTGGCGTCTCCCGCTGTTCCCTGCACGATATGAGTGATGCGGTACCCGCCGCCTTTATCGTCCCAGGCGAAATCGGCGCCGAGGAAGCCCTGCGGGTAGTTGGGTTCGGGGCGATAATCGCCTCCCATCTCGTAGGCGTGACTGGTCCCCAGTTCGCCTTGCATCTCCCACATCAGATCGCTGAACTCGCCGCGTGATCCGATGCGCTCAATGAGCGGGGCGTACCGGTCCCAGATGGCGTTCCAGTCCACCTGAGACATGTCCGGTGTCCAGAAGTATTCGCGTTGCAGGCGCCAGGCTTCGCGGGCCATCTGGCGCCACTCGGAGCCGGGGTCCACGCTGACTTTGGCGCGGGAGAGGTCCATCCAGCCGTTTTTGCGTCCGGGGGGGTCGGCGGGCGCCTTGTCGTCCGGCTTCTCCCCGGCCTTGAGGGCGCGCAGGCGCTGGGCGGCGCGGTAGTAGAGCGTTTTGTGGTCGGCGGAGAGTTGGAAGTCGGTGATGCCGGTGACGAGCGTCTCCTTCTTCTGGCTCTCGAAGTCGTACGCGTCGAGTTTGCCTTTGGCTTCGGCGTCGCCGGGCATCCAGGAGCGTCCGAGGGCGCCCTCGATGGGGAAACTGGTGAAGAGGGCCTTCCCCTTCAGCCCCGCGATCTGCCCGTAGCGGCCTTCACGGACCGGGAAGCCGACCACGCGCCGCGTGATGCCGTCCAGGTCCACAGTCATCGGCGTGGTGGCAGGCTTTCGTTTATTGGACGACCTGACCGCCGCTTCTGTTCCTTCCGCCTCGGGGGTTGCTTCGGTTCCCGGCGCCGTCTCATCGGTATCGTCCGTCTCCAGGGCGTCCTCGCTCTCCTCGGCGTCGGGTAAGGCCACACTCTCTTCGGCGAGGTCGTCCTCGTCCTCTTCTTCCTCATCCTTTTTCGCTTTCGCGTCGGGGGCATGCGGCGCGGGGCGGAACGGGTCCGGCGCGTCGGCCTGAAGCGTGAGGAGGAAGGGACGGGCGCCCGCCGGGAAGCCGAGGTCAAAGTGCAGGCTGTCGTAGACCGGATTGAAGTCGCGCTGGCCCAGGAAGTACAGGTACTTCCCTTCGGGATCGAAGGCCGGGTCCATGTCGAAGAGGACCGGCTCGGTGACATCGTGTGTCTCGCCGGTGTCGCGGTTCCAGAGACGGATGGCGCTGGTGTACTGCGTGTCGGAAAAGCCGAAGGCAGCCCAGCGGCCATCGGGGGACCAGTCGAAGCCGAGGATTTGGCGGAAGTCGCTGCGGTCCACCACGGTCATAGATTGCGCGTCGAGGTCCACGAAGATCAGTTCGTTGCGGTGATTGGCGAGGAGGAGATGATCGCTGGTGGGAGAGACGCGCAGGGCGAATGGTCGCCCGATGTCAAGTTGATTGAGGCGGATTGGTTCGGCCTCCTCGTGGGGGGCGTGGAGCTCGAGCGACTCCTCGCCTTCGCGGTCGGCTACGGTGACGAGGCGTTTGCCGTCGTTGAGCCACGATGTGAAGCGGTACCGGATCGGCTCGATGTTGGGAACGGGATCGCCGCCCTGGGGGGTGACGGCGCCTTCCCAATTGCCCATCGTGAAGCTGCGGCCCCGCGCCGTGAGGGCGACCGAGTGGCCCTTTGGGTGTGGCGCGTAGCTTTCGAGGTAGCGGGCGGTGTCCACAAACTTGCGCTGCCGCTGGGCGCGGGGGCTGTACGTCTCCACGTCGATGCGGGCCACGGTGTCGGTGGCGGGATCGAGGAGGAACAGGTCAGCGCCCGCGTGGTAAACGATTCGGCGCCCGTCGGTGGAGGGGAACCGGGCGTAGAAGTCGGCGTGATGGGTGTGGCGCCGGAGGTCTTCGCCAGAGGGCAGGGCGGAATAGAGATTGCCGTACCCTTCGTGGTCGGAGAGGAAGAAGACGCGGTCGCCGACCCACATGGGCCGCGCGAGGTTGCCTTTCAGCGGCATGAAGCGCTGAAAGTTCCCGGAGCCGTCGGGGTCGAGCCAGAGTTCCCCGGCGGTGCCGCCCCGGTACCGCTTCCATCGGGCGGGGTCTTCGTTGTTGCGGCCCAGCGCGGCGCGGCCATCGGGATGAAGCGACAGGCTTACGGCGGGACCGAGGCGCAGGTCCTCCACTTCTCCGCCGGAGGGGGCGATGGCCCGCGCCGTTCCGACGCCGAAGGGCTGCCCCGCGTTGCTGGAGACGAGGATGCGGTCCCCGTCGGGATTCCAGCCCATCGTGAGGGTGTGCGCGCCGAGATAGGTGAGGCGGCGGACGGGGCCGCCCATCGCGTTCATGACGTAGATTTCGTTGTGGCCTTCGTCGCGCCCGGTGAAGGCGAGCGTCTGGCCGTCGGGAGAGAGGAAGGGCCGGGTGGCGACCCCGGAGGTCACGGTGAGGCGCCGAGCGACGCCGCCGTTCGCCGGGACGGTCCAAAGATCATCTTCGGAGACAAAGACGACGGTGTTGTCGTGGAGGGTGGGAAAACGAAAGTAGCCAGGGGTCGCCATGCGGGAGAGGCTCCATACCGTGCCGGGTCAGTCCCTGTGTGATGCCTCACAAGGGATCGGGTTGTCATCGGGTTCGACATGGCTTATCCGAGGTCCTGTTTCCGTTGGGATTCGCCCGGTGGGGATTCGGCATACTGGGACGGGGAAGGGGCGTCATGCGCGCGGGAAGGGGAGGCGAAGGGTGAAGTGGGTTCTGCTGGCGCTGCTGCCGGTGTCGTGGGCGCTGGAGTCTGGGTTTCATGCATCGCCCGTCTGGGTGTTCATCGCGGCGATAGGGGCGATCATCCCGCTGGCCGAGTGGATGCGCCAGGCCACGGAGCAGCTGGCGGCCCGCCTGGGGTCGTCCATTGGAGGGCTGCTGAACGTCACGTTCGGCAATATGACCGAACTGATCCTCGCGCTGTTCGTGCTGCGGGCGGGTCATGCGGAGGTCGCCAAGGCGCAGATCACGGGGAGCATCATCGGCAACAGCCTGCTGGGCCTGGGCCTGGCCGTTCTGGTGGGGAGCTGGGGCCGCACGAAGCAAACGTTCAATCGCGAGAAGGTGGGCCTGCTCTCCAGCCTGTTGTTTCTCTCGATGATCGCGCTGCTGCTTCCGGCCTTCTTCGATCTCACGGAGCGAGGGATTTTCGCGTCCCCCGACGCGGGCAATCTCGACGAGAAGCTCAGTCTGAGCGTCTCGGTGGTGCTGATTTTCGTGTATGTGATGAATTTAATCTACACGCTGAAGTCCCACCGCAACACCTTCGACACCGAAGACCAGGAGGAGGACGGAACGGCGCGCTGGTCGCTGCTCACAGCGGTAGGCGTCCTGCTGCTGGCGACGGCGGCGACGGCCATGGAGGCGGAACTGGTCTCCGGCGCGCTGGAGGCCACGGCGAAGGGGCTGGGACTGTCCACCTTCTTCCTGGGAATCATCGTGCTGGCGGTGGTGGGAAACGCGGCGGAGTATGTCGCGGCGGTCTATTTTGCCCGGCAGGATCGCATGGGGCTGGCGATTGGGATCACGGTGGGCGCGACGATACAGGTGGCGCTGCTGACGGCGCCGGTCCTGGTGATCGTCTCGTACTTCATGGGGCAGCCGATGAACCTGGTTTTCTCGACGCCGCTGGAGCTGATTGCGATTGCGGCGGTGGCGTTTGCGGTGAACACCATCGCCCACGACGGCGAAACGACCTGGTTTGAAGGCGTGTTGCTGCTGGCGGTGTATGTGCTGCTGGCGCTCGCCTTCTTCTACGCCACGCCGGGCGGCGCGCCTGGGGGAGCGCATGGCGGACAAATGATCCGCTGAGCGACCGCTTCATCAGAAGCAGTGAGCGCCTGTGAGAATTATGGGCGATACTGGATTCGAACCAGTGACCTCCTCGGTGTGAACGAGGCGCTCTCCCGCTGAGCCAATCGCCCTGAGAGTCCGACAACGCCGGACATCCTCAGTGTAACGCGCCCGCCGCCGAGCGTCAACCGTTTCCGGGGCCGCCTTTGGCATAGCGCGACACTTCCATCGCATCCCTCTTCAGCCACGGCAGATCGAGATCAAACCAGACGGTTTCGCTCTGATACTTCGCGCGGACGAGATCGAGGTAATCCTTCATCTCGTCGGCGCCGATGCCCACATTGTCCGCCACCATGACCGCGCCGTCGGCGAGGCGGCTCTCGATCCCCCGGAAACACGGCAGATAGTTGGCGTAGCCGTTATCGAGGAAGAGCAGGTCCACCGTCTCCGTCACGCCATGAATGGTCTCCCGCGCGTCGCCGATCCGCTGATCCGCCCGCTGCGCGAGACCCGCCCGCTCGAAGGCGGCTCCCGCTTCCGCCGCGCGGTCGGAGTCCTGTTCCAGCGTGATGAGGCGTCCGTCCCACTCGGCCAGCTCCCGCAGCATCCAGAGGCCGGAATAGCCTAGCGCTGTGCCGCACTCCAGCACGACGGCCGGCCGCTTCTCCCTCAGCGCCTGCGCGAGGTATTCCACCTTCTCCCGGCCCAGCATGGGGACCTCGCGCTCCCGGCACTGCCGCTCCACTTCCAGCATTACGTCATCCCATGCCGCCATCTGTCGCCTCCTGTCGCCTCTGCCAGCGTCATCCTGAATGAAACGGGGTCTTCACATCGTTATGGGCGGCCTGTCCCTTCCGCATGGGCCGGTTCCTCCACGTCTCCCCTTTCCCGCCCGGCGACGGCCTCTCCTTCACGCGGGGGAATCGGCTGTTCGGCCAATGCGGCGACAGCGGCTTCGATCCGGCGAGTGGCCTCCTCCAGCGCATCCCGGCGAGGCCACGATGCCAGGTCGTCCAGGCGGAGCGGGGCGCCAAACCGCACCGTGACGGGGCGCGGCGCGCGGCGCGGAGTCAGTTCGCCATACGGCAGCATAGCCGGAGTGTTGAGAATGCCCACCGGGATCACGGTCGCGCCGGAGCGCAGAGCGATGAGCGCGGCCCCCGGCTGAAACGGCTCCATCCGCCCCGTCTCGCTGAGATGACCTTCGGGAAAGAGGACCAGCGCCTCCCCCTGCGCCAGCAGCGCTTCGGCCTGGCGGATCGCGGCGCGGTCAGCGAA
>JBBRGS010000044.1:0-22494 GCA_038240635.1 Armatimonadota bacterium | reverse complement strand
GCCGCACACGAAGTTCAAGGCGGAGGTGTATGTGCTGTCGAAGGAGGAGGGCGGTCGTCACACGCCGTTCTTCAACGGGTATCGGCCTCAGTTCTACTTCCGGACGACGGACGTGACGGGGAGCGTCGTGCTGCCCGAAGGCGTGGAGATGGTGATGCCCGGCGATAACGTGACGGTGGAAGGCACTCTGCTTCAGCCGATCGCGATGGAGGAAGGGCTGCGATTCGCCATCCGCGAAGGCGGGCACACCGTCGGCGCCGGCGTCGTCATCCAGATCATTCAGTAATCTCAGTCCGCGACGGCCCGTCAAATCGAGCCGCGGCGACACAGGGGGCTGACCCCGGCTTCGGCCATGAGGGTCAGCCCTCGCATCATTTACGGAGGACTCAGGCGGCCTTCGCCTGTACACTGAACCTGTTCACTTAAAGGGGACTTCAATGGCTAAAGCCGAAATCCGAATCGTTTGCAAACTTGAATGTACTGAATGCAAGCGCTGGAACTACTCTACCACCAAAAACAAGCGCAACGATCCCGACCGATTGAACAAAAATAAGTACTGCCCGACCTGCCGCAAGCACACGCCCCACCGCGAAGGTCGCTAGTCGGCTGAGGGGAAAGGGATGTAGGATGCCGACCGCTCCCGTTCCTGAACATCGTCACACACACAGGCGGGGGGGCCTTCGGGTCGCCCCGTTGGCGCGCGGGATCGCCTTCGCTCTGCTGCTGGCGCCGCTCGTCGCGCGCGCCGAACCGGGGATGCTTGTGGAGTCGAAGACGGCCCCGGCGGGCAGTACCGCTCAACTCCGCATCGGCCTGAATGAAGACGCGAAAGGCATCGCAGGGCTGCTCCTCACTGTGGATTTAACCGCTCATTCTCCCGACTCCGCGCCCCGGCTTCGTGTCAATGATCTCGGCGCGCATGATCTGTCCACCGCGTACGCCGGAGCGCTCTTCGGCGCCACGGCTCCCTTCGATCCCGTGACCCATCGCCCTCTGGAAACCGTGCGCCGAATCGGCGTGGTGCAGGGCGAGGCGAAGGATGGCCCTGTCTCCCTCCTCGATTTCCCGCTCACCCTTTCAGAGGATGCCCCGGTCGGCGCGGTGTACACCGTCACCGTGAGCGCCGTGGCCAATGACATCCACGGCCTCAAACTCCCCCTTGCCCCCGCGACCGCCACCCTCACCGCAGGGCCGATGTCCACCCTGCGCGGGGACGCCAACGGGAACAATACCCTTGAAGTGGCTGACGCGGTGCTCACCCTGCGCGCGGCGGCGCAACTGGTTCCGCTCTCCACCGCCGCCGCCGCTCGCGCCGATTACACCCGCGACGGGCAGGTGAATGTCGCAGACGCGGTGGCGATTCTGCGGCGCATCGCTGGTCTGCCGGGCGCCTGACTCTTGCCTTCCGAGAAGCAGAAACTCGGCGCGTGGGGAGAGGCTCTCGCCGAAGAGTGGCTTATCGCGCACGGCATGACCCTCGTCACCCGGAATTATCGCTGCCCGTATGGCGAGCTGGACCGGGTGATGCGTCACGGTGACACCCTCGTCTTCGTGGAAGTGAAGACCCGGCGTAGCCTCACCTATGGGTCGCCCGCCGCCGCCGTGACCGCCTTCAAGCGTCGCCAGATCAGCCGCGCCGCCGCCTGCTTCCTTCAGGAACACGCGCTGGACGACATCGCCTGCCGCTTTGACGTGGTGGAGGCGCTGGCGCAGGACGGGCCGCCGCGTATCCGGCACCTCCCCGCCGCCTTCGAGGTGGAGGAGTGGGACTAAGTTTCCGCGCCAAACCTGAACAAACCTACGCGGTTACGCGATAGGATTCCACAGGGCGCCAATCCCCTCAATAGCGATCTCCACCGTGTCGCCCGGTTGCAGTGTGAAGTCGTCCGGCGGCACGATGCCCGTCCCCGTGAGCAACAGCGCGCCGTGCGGGAAGTCGTCCTCGCGAAAGAGCCAGTCCACCAGTTCCGCAACGTCGCGCTTCATCCGCGCGGTGGAGATGGCGCCTTGGAATCGCTCGGCTCCCTCGCGGCGAATGGTCAGAGTGATGCCCAGCGCGCGCGCGTCTGATACGCCGCCTTCGCCCGCCAGCGCGATCACCGGGCCGAGGGCGCAGCAGCCCCGATACACTTTGGCCTGCGGGAGATAGAGCGGATTTTCGCCCTCAATGGAGCGGGAACTCATATCGTTGCCAACCGTGTACCCGACAATTTCGCCGTGGGACGACACCACGCAGGTCAGTTCCGGCTCCGGCACATTCCATGTGGAATCGCGGCGGATGCGAACCGGCTCCCCCCAGCCGGACACACGGCGGGCGGTCGCCTTGAAGAAGAGTTCCGGGCGCTCAGCGTGATACACCTTGTCGTAGAAGGAGCCGCCGGAGTCCGACTCGGCCATGCGGGCTTCCCGGCTCCGCTCGTAGGTGACGCCGCTCGCCCAGACCTCCTGCGTCTCCACGGGCGCAAGAATCTTCAGCCTGCCCGCGTCCGCATCTGTGGGTAGAGTCCCAATGGGTCCACCACCCGTCTCCACCGCCCGCATCGCCGCGTGGCGCGCAAACTCCAGCGCGTCGCACCGAGCCAGCCAGGCGTCCAGATCGGGAAAGGGGTGTCCCTCGATCCGCATGGGCCAAACCGACCCTGAATCGTCCACGGCGCCCATGGTCGGGAGGCGAGTCACGGGGTCTTCGTAGCGGCAGAGGCGCGGCAGGCTCATGGCGGCTCCTTTACAGGCGGATGGCGAGGGCGTCAGGCGCCCGCCGCGTCGAAGTAGATCGTCTTGTACTGGGTGAAGAACTCCTTGGCGGCCTGGCCCTGCTCCCGGCTGCCGCTGCTCGACCCCTTCATCCCGCCGAAGGGCGCCTGCGGCTCCACGCCCGCCGTCTCCCCGTTGATGCGGAGCAGCCCCGCGTCCAGCCGTTCCGCTGCGGTGAGGGCTTCGTTCAGGTCGCGAGTGAAGACCGACGCGCTGAGGCCGAACGGCACGGCGTTGGCCACGCGGATCGCCTCCTCATAATCGGCCACGCGGAGGACGGCGAGAACCGGCCCGAACACCTCCTCCTGCGCGATGGGCGCGTCCGGCGCTACATGGTCCAAAATCGTCGGGGCGACGTACCAGCCTTTATCGAAGACGCCGCCGGTGAGCCGCCGCCCGCCCACGCGAAGCCGCGCTCCCGAATCCACCGCCCGCTCCACCATGCTGAGGATGCCGTTCATCTGCTCCTCGCTGACGACGGGGCCGAGGTAGTGGCCCTGGCCCATCGTCTTCGCCTCCAGGCCGGGACCGCACGTGAGCTGTTCCGCCGCCGTGACCAGCCGCTCGGTGAACTCGTCGGCGACCGCTTCCTCCACAATCGCCCGGCTGGTGGCGGTGCACTTGTGTCCCGCCGACCGCATCGCGCCGGAGAGGGTGAGGCGCACGGCCTGCGCGAGGTCGGCGTGGCGCGTTACGATGACCGGGTTCTTGCCGCCCATCTCCAGCTGGAACTTCTTCCCGGACGCCGCGCACGCCGTCGCAATGCGCCCGCCTACCTCGCACGAGCCGGTGAAACTGATCGCGTTCACCTGCGAATGACTTGTCAGCGCCTCCCCGACCGCCCGGCCCGGCCCGTGAACCAGGTTGAAGACCCCCGGCGGCAGTCCCGCCTCCTCAAACACCTCGGCGATCAGGGTGGAAGTGAGTGGCGAAAGGCTCGCGGGCTTCAGGACCACCGTGTTCCCGTAGATCATCGCGGGCGCGGCCTTCCAGATCGGGATGGCGACCGGGAAGTTCCACGGGGTGATGAGACCAACGACGCCGAGGGGAACACGCCGCGACATCAGCAGCGTGTGGGGGTTCATCGCCGAAGGGAGCACCTCGCCGACCGCGTGCAGCCCCTCCGCCGCGTAGTAACGCAGGAGGACCACGCCGCGCGCCGTTTCGCCCCGGCTTTCCCAGAGGAGTTTACCCTCCTCGCGCGTAAGGGCGGTGGCGACCTCCTCCAGCCGTCGCTCCAGAATGTCCGCCGCCTTATAGAAGAACGCCCCGCGTTGCGCTCCGGTGAGGCCGCTCCACGCGGGGAACGCCGCGCGCGCCGCATCCACCGCCGCCGAGGTCTCCTCCGCGCCGGAACTCGGAAAGGCGCCGATCAGGTCGTCATGGTCCGCCGGGTTGCGGTCCTCGAAGGTCGCGCCATCGTGGGCGTCGAGCCACTCGCCATGGATGAAGTTGCGATAGGCGGTCACGGTGCGCTCCTGGGTTGAAGGTGAGGGGAAGAGGTATCAGAGGAGAATGCGGTACGGGTTTTCGAGCAATTCCTTAATATCCCGGAGGAATTCGGCGGCGGGAGCGCCGTCCACCACGCGATGATCGAAGGTGAGGCACAGGTTCATGAAGCGCCTCGCCTCCACCGCGCCGTTCGCGCCGAACGCCGGTCGCTCCACCATCCGCCCCACGCCGAGGATGCCGCACTGAGGCGGGTTCAGGATTGGCGTGAAGGTGTCCACGCCGTACCCGCCGAGGTTGGTGACAGTGAAGGTCCCGCCGCTCAGCTCATCGGATTTAAGTTGATTCGACCGCGCGCGGGTCGCCAGGTCCTTCACTTCGCGGGAGATCACGGGAAGCGCCTTCAGGTCGGCGTCGCGGAGGACGGGGACGATGAGTCCTTCGGGAAGGGCGACCGCGATCCCGATATGGACAGCGCCGTGGAGGAGGACGGCGTTTTCATCGAAGGAGCTGTTGAGCCACGGATGATCGCGCAGGGCGAGGGCCGTCGCCTTCACGATCAGGTCGGTGTAGGTGAGGCGCACGCCGTGCCGCTTCTCCGCGTCGGGCATGAGGGCGGTGCGCAGGCGGGCCAGCTCGGTGACATCGGTCTCCATCGTCAGCGTGACGTGAGGCGCGGTGCGGGCGCTGCGGGCCACGTTCTCCGCGATGAGGCGACGCAGGGGCGTGAGGGGAACCCGGCGACTCTCCCGCCCCGGCGGCGCGACTTCGGGGGAGGTTTCCGGCGCGGGCAGTTTCGGGATGAGCGATTCCGGCGACAGGAGCGGCAGCTCGCCGGACGGCTCGGTCGCCTTCTTCACGTCGTCGCTGCGGATTTTGCCGCCGGGACCGCTCCCCACGAGTTCGCGCGGCTCGATTCCAGCGTCGTGCGCCATCTTTTGCGCGAGAGGCGTGATGCGTACCTTCATCTCTTCGATATAGGCCAACACGTCGGCCTCTTCGATGCGTCCGTGCGGACCGGCGCCGCGTCCCGCCAGCAACGACAGGTCCACCTGATGTTCAGCGGCGGCGCGCCGGGCGCGGGGAGAGCTGAGGAGTGGCGCCTGAGACCCTTCGGGGCTTTCATGGCGATCCGCGTGGAAGAGGGTGGTTTCTGGCGAATCGGCGGATTCGCTGGAGAGAGTGAAAGGCGCTTCAGCGGCGTGAGTTGAGGCGGCGCTGATTTCCGCATCACCTATGCCGAGTTCAGTGAGCAGCGCGGCGATCTCCTCGCCCGCTTCCCCCAAGATGCAGAGTGGCGCCTTCACGGGGATCACGGCGTCCACCGGGTGAAGCCGCTTCAGGAGGACACCGCTTTCGGGCGATTCCATCTCCTGGTTCACCTTGTCCGTCATGATTTCGACGAGGGGTTCGCCCTGTTCCACGGAATCGCCTTCCTCCTTCATCCAGCGGAGGATGGTGCCTTCTTCCATCGTCTGCCCCATGAGCGGCAGCCGGATCACCTGAGCCATGCGTTACTCCTGCGAAGACGCGAGACGGGTCCTGAACACGGAGCGGACCCTTGAAAGCGACGTGACGATGCGAGCGCCTCTCTATTGTGAGACAACCACGCGGGAAGCGGGAGGGGGTTCCGCCGACGCGCGGGACGCGAGACATCCTATGCGTCAGGAGAGTCTCTGTGACCCAGGACCCACCACGCGCGCGCCACCGCGCTCCTTCCCGGTTAGCCGGTCTCATCCGATGGGACCTCGGAAGGCGGCGCCGGTTGTGAAATGGACGATTTGGCGGTTCCATTGATCATGACGCGACTGCGCCACTTCCAGCCGCGCGGGGTGAGAGACCACAGGTCCCGGTTGGTGGCTTCCATCGAGGCCCCGGCGACCGCCCCGTCCGGGTAAGGAGTCGTCCAGGAGGCGGTGAACTGATTGTCCACAATGGCGACGTTCCCCATCAGCCTGAAGTGGTTCACTCTGGTGGTGGCGTTCACCTGGCTGGCGCGTCGGAACGGCCCCATCACGCTTTCAGGAAAGGCGGAGCGTTCGTGCGCCGCGGCTGAGGGAGTGAAGCCACGGGAGACGAAATCGCGGTCAAGCGTCTCCTCGTACCACCGGGTCAGGCCGTCAAAGTCGCGGGCGTTCAGGAAGGCCGCCTCTTTGGCGTAGAATGGGGTGAAGACTGCCACGCCTTCCTGCAATGACAGCGGCATCAAAGATTTCCTGGCGCCGCCAACGAGTTGGCGTTGCGAACGGGAGGGCGAGACTAACGTCGTATCGGATGTGCTTAGGTCATCCACGACGCCGCTGAGTCGCCATCGGCCTTTCATTCTCACCCATGTTTCTGTGGCGTGGGTCCTGCGCTCCCACAGGTAACTCTTTTGACCCGGGCCGAGGGTGGACCAACGCCAGAGATGAGAGGTCTTAACGACGCCGGTATCACCGTCTGCCTGAATCTCTGAAAGTTTCCAATTTGGAAAACCGACCACGCGCCCGCGCGCCAGATTGAGCGTCCAGAGGTCCACCCATTCATCCAGCGTGACCGGCAAATCCATTTGGTCCAAAGTGAAGGTGGCGTCGGGCAGGGCGGCGCTCAGCCAGAGGCGCATCAATCCCGGCAGGTCTCGCTTCTTCCACGCGGTCAACCACGCTTCGTGAAAGTGGAGAACCGCCTGTTCCAACCCATCTTTCACCTCATACGCCGGAGGGTCGGGAGGCGGAGGGGGCGGGGCTGCGACAGCCACTCCTCCCACCCACAGGGCGACCATAGCCCCCGCGAACCCCACGGCGCGAACCATCCCACATGTCCCGCCTACACAAACTTTCATGGTGAGTCCTCCTGATGCGCCGTAGCATGGGCCTATGATGGATTGTCCCACAGGCCGATGGAGTTCATCTCCCACACTTCGAGACATTTCACGCACGCCCTGCCGCCCGTGGCGAAGAGGCCGATCCCGGTGGCGTCCGCGCGCGTCGGGTAAGTCCTCAGTGTGTGCGCCCGGCCTCCCGCGAACCCTTCCACGACGGAGCGATCCACGAAGAGCCGCAGCGTCACGTCCGCATTGGGGGAGAGACTCATCGGCTGCCCCATGAACGTGGGCGTCCCGTTCATCCGGAAGTCGTCGTCGCGGCGCTGAAGCGTGAAGTCACTTCGCTCCACGCCGTCAGGGGAGCAGCGGACGGAGACGCCCATGGTTTCGGCGTCGCCCGGCCCAAAGGTGACGGAGAGTTCCAGTGAGTCGCCTTGCACGTCTTCCAGCAAATGGAATCCGTCCGTTACGGTCAGGTTCTCCCAGCGCGACCGCTTCCCGCGCAGCGCTTCCAGTTCCTTCACAGGCTGGCTCCCCATCGTCCCATCGGGCATGAGGGCGAGCGTGCGGGGCAGGGAGAGGACTCCACCCCATCCGGCTTCCCGGAGCGCGTCGTCGGGGCGGGTTTCGCGCACCCAGCCGAACAGGATGCGGCGTCCCCGGTCGTCCACCAGCGTCTTCGCGGCGTAGAGGCAGCCGCCGTCCATCATCCCGTACGCCCCGCCGGTGAAGCGGTCGCCAGAGAACTCGCCCCGGCGCCACCACGTCTGATTGCGGGAGGTGAGCAGAACCGGATGCCCGTCCAGCGTGAAGAAGTCGGGACACTCCATATCGAAGCCGGTCTCGTGGGCGGGCGCGGAGAAGAAGGGACCGCGAGACTCCCATCGGCGCAGGTCAGTGGAGCGATAGAGGAGGACGGCGCCGCCCTGGCCCTGGACCTCCGAGCCGATGAGCATCGCCCAGCCGTCGCCGTCGCGCCAGACGCATGGGTCCCGGAAGCAGGGGCCGTAGCCATCAGGCGCCTCGGAAATCACCGGATTGGCCGGGTCTCGCTCCCATGTGATCAGGTCGGCGCTGCTGGCGAGGCACTGGATCTGTTTCAACGGCTCCCGGCGTGGGATACCGGTGTACAGGATATGAAAGCGGTCGCCGTCCCGAACGACGGAGCCGGTCCAGCACCCTTCGGCGTCGGGGCCGCCGGGCTGCGGCTCCAGCGCGATGGGGAGCGGCGTCCAGTGCGCCAGGTCGCGGCTGACTGTGTGGCCCCAACGCATATTTCCCCAGCCCGCCGCTTCGGGATTGTGCTGGAAGAAGACGTGATACTCGCCGTTGTGAAAAAACGGCTTCGGGTCGTTCATCCAGTGGCCGGAGAGGAAATGATACGCGGGCCGGTGAGGGTCGGCGGCGAGACGGTCGCGCAGGTCGGGAATCGGCATGGAGGCGGCCTTTCATGCTTGAGGGCGGAAGGGAAGGGGAATGAGTGAAGACCCCAGTGGGGGAGGCGCGCCGGATCGGCTACCCGGCGGCGGGGGGAGGAATGGCCGCTGCGATTCGCACCGCCGCGAGACCTGTCTCCACGTCGGCGCGGATGATATGCTTCGGGTCGGCGATGGCGGTGAGGAAGTCGCGGAGGGAGGCGCGGGCGCACTCTTCATAGACCGCCTGCTTATCCGTGGAGAGGGTCCAGGCGCCTCGCGTCCGTTCCACCAGAGTGTACTCATGCCCCGCGCCTCGCGCCGCCTGTTCGCCCGCCGCGTATGCTGTGGATGCCTCCTCCACCCAGCCGGGGAGTAACTCGTTCAGAGTGGCGCGGCCATCGGGTTCCAGCGCGGCGTCGAAGCGGAGGGAGAGGGCGATCCAGCCGTCCACTTCCACGTAGCCGCGATCAAAGGCGAGCCGCGCGGTCGTCCGCTCCAGCCGCGACGGCTTATCGAAGGCGTGGTAGAAGGAGGCAAGGCAGCCGTTTTCATACTCCACGGTGGCGCTCACGCGGTCCTCCTGGGTTGTCCCGGCGCGCCGGGTGCGGTGCCCGGTCACGCGGCGGGGCGCGGCGCCCACGAGCCAGGAGTAAATGTCGAAGAAGTGAACGCCATGCTCGATGAGGATGCCGCCACTCCGCGACACGTCCCAGAACCAGTGGTCCGGCGGCAGATGCTCGTCTCCGGCGAAGTTTTCAAAGTCGATGCGGTGCAGCTCGCCGAACACGCGGGAGTCCACCAGGCGCTTCAATCGCTCAAAGAGAGGGTCGTAGCGGAGGACGTACCCCATCGCCAGCCGCTTGCCCGTACGGCGCACGGCGTCCCGCACCCGTTCGGCGTCGGCGACGGTGGTGGCAAGCGGCTTCTCGCAATAGACGTGCTTCCCGGCTTCGAGGGCCGCCAGAGCCATCCGCGCGTGGTCCGACGGCGGCGAGGTGATGACGAGGGCGTCCAGGTCGGGATCGCGCATGAGTTGATCCGCCGCATCGTCGCCGGTGAAGACTTGCGGGATGCCCAGGGAGCGGGCTGCGGCGCACGCGGCCTCAGAGTGGCGTCCGGCGAGGGCGGTGACGCGGGCGCCGAGGACGCTTTCCCACGTCCGGGCGAGAAACGTTCCGTATCCGCCGTAGCCGATCAGTCCGAGGCGCAGGGGCGGGGCCGCCATCGATTCGTCTGAAGAAGCAGTCATGGGCATCGTCTCCCTTATGGAATCAGCGCGGCCCGGAATGAAGCGGGAGCGCGTATTCGAAGACCTTCACTTCGCAGCCCTGGGTGAAAGCGCCGTGGAACCGCTCCTCCACGCGGGCCGTGAGTTCGGGTGGGGCGGGCTGAAAGCCGACCTTGCGGAATAGGGCCAATGACGGCTGATTGTCCCCCGCGATGTGGCAGTAGAGCCGGGTTTCGCCCCGTTCGGCGGCGGCGCGGAGGACCTCCCGGATCAGGCGCTCACCCGCCCCTCGCCCCCGATGCGCCGGGTGCGTCCAGAGGCCCAGTATCCAGCACCCGTCCAGCCCGGCGCTTTGAAGGAGCGGTCCCACCTGGCACCCCGCCACAATCCGGCCCTCCTCCTCCAGGATTTGGTAGGCGCCGCCTCCGCGCGCGGTTTCGCTCAGGAGGCGTTCGGCGGCGGGCAGGACTTCGGAGCGGGCGGCGGCGGGGAAAAGCGGTCGCATCAGTTCCCCCACGGCGGGCGCGTCGGCCAGGGTGGCGACACGGCAGCGGCCTCGCATCGGTCGGCTCAGGCGAACCAGCGAGCGAAGCGGCGCCCAGGCGAGCAGATGGCGGCGGAGGTCCATGCGAAAGGGGAGGCGAAGGCGAACGTAATGGAACGGGAGCGGCGGGACGCGCGGTTGCCCCTTCATTATGACGGACCCGCGCGGTCAACACTCAGCGGACGTAGCGCATAGGAGTATGGCTGAAGCGAAGGAGACGCTAATTCTTCTTTAGCATCCAGAGTCGCGCGTTGACGATGGGGAGCATCCCCGGCCCTGAGGGTCTCGTGGAGCCAGCGCCGCCCGACCCGATGGCGAAGGTGTCCTGAAGGCGCAAATGCTTCACGTGGCCATCGGTGAAGAGGAAGTTTGAGCCGTTATCGTGGAGCGCGCGGGCGACTCCCCACGTCGGGTTCCAGTCCGCCGGATCAAGGCCGGGCGCGGTGAGATGGTACCAGACATCAATCTCTTCGCTCTGATTGCCCGTGTCATCGGGAGGATTGGCGGGGTGATTCGGCTCATCGAGCATCTTTTCGGCGAGTAGAATCGTGTCGGCGGGGGCCTGAATTTCGCCGCGCTGGGCCGGTTCCTCCGGCTCGCCGTCGTAGGAGAATCGGAACGCGCCGGGCGCGCAATGGAGCAGTTGATTGTTGAGCGCGTAGTTCACGCGGCGGCGCTTCACCCCGGCGGAGTCGAAGGATTGATGAACCGAGAAGCTGTCGGTCTCGTTGGCGGGGCAGGCGAAGACGCCATCGGACTTCACGAACGGGGTGAGTTGCGTGTCCCACCAGCTGTGATTGATCTCGCCGAAGGGGCTGCGGCGGTCCTGCCAGCTGTTGGGGTACCGGTCGTCCCACGCTTCAGCGTAGAGATCGAAGGCAGTGGCAAGTTGCTTCAGGTTACTCTGGCACGAGGCGCGGGAGGCGGCTCCACGGGCGCGCGCGAACGTCGGGAAGAGAATCGCCGCCAAAATGGCGATGATCGCGACGACGACCAGCAACTCGATCAGCGTGAAGCCGCTCCTGCGAGCGGGTCCATGAGGGGGAGCGAGGATGCTCACCGGAGGGATTCCCAAGGGCGAAAACCGACCCATCGGCCGGGTTGAAGGAGCGGAGTCCTGACCGCAGGACGGAGGATTCGGTGTAGTGAAGAGGCGGGAGCGGCGTTAAGACGCGCCTCAGTTCAGTATACGTTCGCGTCGTCGCGGCCTAACAACTCTGGCTGGAAAAGGGTTAGAAGGACGGCCTCACTGGGTTGGGGGATCACGGAAGAAGGATCCGTTTCCACTCAGATCATGGTCTCGTAGCGGGCGCCAGAGAGGCGGAAGGGGCGGTGGCTTCGGCATGGTCGGCGCGGTCGCGGTTCTTCTTCTCGAAGCAATCCGGGCAATTGAACACGGGCTGCGCGTTGGCCCGGTTGTATCCCTTCTCCACTACCACGCGGGACACCACGGGAACATCCTTACCGCATGTATCACACGTCATGGAACGCCTCCTGGTTTACTCTGGCCCAATTCCATGTTTCGTTCAGGACTTCGTTTTGTTCATGACTTCACCGTGGACCGAGCGGATGGCCGGGAGAGGGAATCTCGTCCGCTGACGGCGCCTCATGCTCCCCTTGAATTGTGGGTTTGAAGTCATTTAAAGAAAAAGGAGCGGGGGGCCGCTCCTCTGGAGGAACCTGATTTGGATGGGGATAGAGCGACTCGAACGCTCACGCGGTTAAGCACTGCCCCCTCAAGACAGCGTGTCTACCAATTCCACCATATCCCCTTGAGACCACACCGGAGTGGGTCCGCACTTATTATAAGGACGCCTCACCCCTCCGTCAATAGTGGAAGAACCCGCACAGAGGAGGGAAAGGTCAGGGCCTACTTACTGAGGAACGCGATGAGGAGCGAGACCACGATGAACGCGATGGCGATATATTTCGTGATGTTGTCCATCTGCTCTTCGTAGCCGGGTTTATAACGACCCTTGTTACCGCCGCTCCCACCGCCCAACGCGCCGCCCAGGCCGCCCTCTTCCTTATCGGAGGTGGTGATGAGGGTGATCAAAGCGAGACAGACCAGAATTTGAATCACATACAGAGCGTAGATCATGCTTCCCCCATCGGAGCGGTGGCGCGCGACACACGGAACCGGTGGAACGGCGGAACCGGAACAAAATGACTGTAGCGCTCCGCCGGAGACCCGTCAAGGCTGCACGGTGAGGCTTCACCCCCATGCCCGACCTGCCCAGGGCGACAGCCTGCCGCCCCGCCTCATTCGGGAAGGCCATCCCTTCGTTCAGGATGTGCTAAACTGCTCAAAGGCGAGCCACTGAACCCTTCCGGGCGGCGAGTCCAGGCTCCCCTCTGCATTCCTCCGTCGCTCCGGTCACGCGCCTGATTCAAAATACAGCGGTAACTACTCAGGCGCTACATTTAGGCTTTCCTTCCGCTGAACCCCTGGATATAGGTAACTACTCAGGCACTACATATAGGATTTTTTCCGCTGAACCCCTGGATGTAGTAGGTAAGATCGAACGGAAGTAAGGGTCAAGATAGCTGCCGACAAGGTCACTTACGCGTTTCATGCACCACATTTAGTGTTCAGACTGTAAGGAAACGCTGTATATAGTGCTTCAGATGCCTGAGTAGTTACGGATATAGTAGGTAAGTTCGAAACGCAGCAAGGGTGGAGTCAGATTCCGCTAATGTCAGTTATAAGTTCAACGACTACATTGGGTGTTCAGACGGTAAGGCAATGCTGTATATAGCGATTCAGAGGCATGAGTAGTTACGATATGAAACTGAGACTGCGCACCTTTGGATACCTGACGCGGAAACCGCCGGTCTATTGAACTCCCGACAACAGAGCCATTTTAACCGAACGGTCCTCCATCCTATCGGTGAAAGCTCTTCGGGGATATCTTCGTTCAGCAGTCGTTAGAGTAAGGCTGGAGGATGCGTCGGAAACGAGGCGCCTGTGAAGCGCATGCGCTTCCGACGCGATACTCTCTGCTTATTTTAATGTAACCCAGTCATGAATGGTCGGGTTCAGCCGGGCCGGAATTGTGGGTTCAGCGGGTTCAGGCCAGCGCTTCATCCATCCGCTTCAGCGTCTCCTCGGAGAGTTTTACGCCGGACGCGGAGGCGTTCTGCTCCACCTGCGCGGGACGGCTCGCCCCCACAATGAGGCTGGAGATGTTCGGCAGGCGGAGGCACCACGCCAGCGCGAGCTGCGGCATCGTCAGGCCCAGGTCTTCCGCGATGGGCTTCAACTTCTGCACCTTCGCCAGAGTCTCATCATTGAGCGCGCCCTGCATGAACATATTCTGCTTCTCGTCCGCCGCGCGGCTGTCGGCGGGAGGCGCCTGGCCCGGCTGATACTTGCCTGTCAGCACCCCCTGCGCGAGCGGCGAAAAGACGACCTGGCCGATGCCTTCGCGCTCGCACACCGGAACCACTTCGCGCTCAATCCCGCGCCCCAGCAGGTTGTAGTACGGCTGATTCGACACGATGCGATCCAGATTCATTTGCCGCGCCATGTGACAGGCGTCCGAGATTTGCGTGGCCGTCCACTCGCTCACGCCGATATACAGGACTTTGCCCTGCGACACCAGGTCGTCGAGCGCGCGCAGGGTCTCTTCCAGCGGCGTTTCGTTGTCCCAGCGGTGGCACTGGTACAGGTCAACGTAATCGGCGTCCAGGCGCTTCAGGCTCAGGTGGCACTGCTCGAAGATATGCTTGCGCGACAGGCCCCGGTCGTTCGGGCCGTCGCCCATCGGGAAGAAGACCTTGGTCGCCAGCACATACGATTCGCGCGGATACGACTTCAGCGCCTTGCCGACGACTTTCTCGGACTCGCCGCGTGCGTAGACGTTGGCGGTGTCGAAGAAGTTGATGCCCAGCTCATACGCTTTGTGAACGCACGCTTCGGCGATGGCGTTTTCCACCGCGCCGCCGTAGGTCAGCCAGCTGCCCAGGCCGATCTCGCTGATGCGGACGCCCGCCCGCCCCAGATGTCGGTACTCCATGAATCGCTCCTTCAGCCTCGCGCGGGAGGCGCGGCTCGCTCGCCGCATTCAGCGCAGGACCTCCTTCCAGTGTAGCAATCCGCGCCAGGGAGCTTATAGGATTGCGGGAAGGCCGCGCGCGAGCGGGTTGGCCGGGCCGTGCCCATGTCCCAGGCGCAGGCCGTGCCGGATAGCGTCCGCCACGAACAATTTGGCCTCGCTGACGGCTTCCGGCACGGGGGCGCCTTTGGCCAGTTGGGACGTGATGGCCGCCGCGAAGACGCATCCGGTGCCGTGCGTGTCCTGCGTGTTGAAGCGAGGGCCGCGCAACTCGATGAAGTCATGCACGGTGTAGAGAAGGTCCACCGGATCGTCCGCGAGATGTCCCCCCTTGATGACGACATAGCGCGGCCCCATGTCCTGAAGGGCGCGGGCGGCCTCCTTCATTCCAGCGAGATCGCGGACGGGGAGTCCCGTTAGCGCCTCCGCTTCGTCCAGGTTGGGGGTGACGACGTGCGCGTGGGGCAGCAGCAGCGTGCGAAGGGCCTGAACCGCGTCGGGGCGCAGGAGGGCGGCGCCGCTTTTGGAGATCATCACGGGGTCCACCACGAGGGTGACGAGGTGATGGCGCTTCACGGCGTCGGCGACGGCTTCGATGATCGGCGCGCTGGAGAGCATCCCCGTTTTGGCGGCGTTCACTCCGATGTCGTCCAGCACGGCGTCCATCTGTTGCACGACAAATTCGGGCGGGATTTCGTGAACGCCGAAGACGCCCTGAGTGTTCTGAGCGGTGAGGGCCGTGATCGCCGACATCCCAAACACCCCGAAGGCGGCGAACGTCTTCAGGTCCGCCTGGATGCCCGCGCCCCCTCCGGAATCCGATCCGGCGATGGTTAACGCTCTTGGAACAGGCACTCGTTCTCTCCTTATGACCGCAGTCGCACAGCGCTGAACGGCTCCGTCACCCGCCGGAGGGTGTGGTTCAAAGTTTTGCGGGCGGGAGAGAGGGAGCGGTTACGGCGAGCGACAGACTGAAGTCCTTCGCTCGGAGCCTTCGGCTCAGCGTCCGCCTGCGCGGACGCCTCTCTTCCTCACCCTCCTGATGTTGCGGGAGCGGCCCGTACACAGGGAGTTCCTGTCTCGGAGGCTCAGAGGGCCGGGCAGTTGAAACCGCTGCAACGACCACACAAAGTCGGCCTTCGCCGACTCTCGCCCTGTCGAAGCCTTCTGTCCTTGAGCGACTCCCTAATCTCCGCCGCGATCCCTTAACCCGCGCAGGCGGGTTTCGTGTGTCTGTTGCAGCGGTTTCAACCGACCGTCTCCTACGGACTCCCTCACGGCGAACAGGAGCGCTCCGGTAACCGAGGCGTCCGCGACGGCGGGGTTCCCTGACCATGCGCAAGACTTTGAACCGCACCCGCCGGGGCCATGATGGGGAGTGAGGAAGCAGATGCCGCGCCTTTCCGGGGCGACTCTCGCTCACGTTTGACCGCGACTCTCGCTCACGTTTGACCCGGCTCCGGGAGGTGTGGTAGAATCGCGGGGCCGGAAACCCGTCGGAATCCGGCGTTCACGCGCGCCTCAGCGTCCTACCCGCCTTCGCTTTCGGATTTCGCTTCCGTTCCGTAGCCCCGGTTTCCGTTCACGGGATCCGGGTCACGCCCCTTCTCCCTCCATGGCTGTCCGCGCTCTCCTCGATTACACTCAGCCCGTGTTGCGCCGCAAGGCGAAGCCCGTCGCGCGCGTGGATGGCTCGATTCGTCGTTTGGCGCGCGATATGCGGGAGACGATGAAGGCCGCGCCGGGGGTGGGGCTGGCCGCGCCGCAGATCGGCGAGAGCGTGCGGGTTTTCGTGTACGACACCGGCGAGGAGTCCGGCTGCATCATCAACCCGGAGCTGGAGGCGTCGGCGGGGGAGCAGATCGGCGTGGAGGGCTGCCTGAGCGTTCCCGGTCTGGTGGGCGAAGTGACGCGCTTCCTCACGGTGGAAGTCTCCGGCCTGGATGAATGGGGCCGCCCGGCGCGCATCGCCGCCGAAGGGTACCTCGCCCGGGTGTTGCAGCACGAACTCGATCACCTCAACGGGGTCCTGTTCCTCGACCGCGCCCTGCCGGAGACCCTTCAGCGCGTCCCCCTCCATTCACCGTCTCAGAAGGGCGTCCTGGTCGAAGCGTAAGCGCCGCGTCGCCCAGAGTAGCGCTTCAGGGCCAAATCCTTTACTTCGCTCTACCTCGCTGCGGTTAATGAGGGTAGACTGGCCTGTTTTGAACGCCTGATGATCCCGTATCGCCCTATATCGCTCACCCCTGAACCGTGCGCATCCAGAGAGTCCCTCCCCTCTGACCCTCAGGATTCCGCGCCCCTTTCCGATAATCCAGGAGCGCCTTGATGAAACTGATTTTGACCCAGACCGTTAACAAACTCGGCAAGCCCGGCGATGTCGTCTCCGTGGCCGACGGGTATGGGCGCAACTTCCTCCTCCCGCGCCAGATGGCCATAGTCGCCGACCGGGGCAGCCTGAAGCAGGTGCAGCGCATCGCGACGCAGCACAACCTGCGCGAGGACAAGCTGCGCGGCGAAGCCGAAACCCTCGCCAGCCGCCTGGCCGAGGCCCCCATCACCATTGGGGCGCGGGTGGGGCAGGACACCACCAAGCTGTTCGGCTCCGTCACCTCCTCCGACATCGCCGAAGCCGTCGCCAAACAGCTCGGCGTGGAAGTGGACCGGCGCCGCATCGAACTGGATGACTCGATCCGCAACCTGGGCGACTACGACATCCCGATCCGCCTCCACACCGATGTCACCGCCCACGTTCAGCTGCACGTCGTCGCGCAGGACGATTAGCGGAAGCGGGAAGCGCGCGGGCGTCCGGGGCTGCCGTCCCTTACGCCCGGAAGGACCGAAGCCTGAAGCCGCCCATCCCCTGGGCGCTTTGGGCTTCATTGGTTCCTCCCCTCCCGCCGCAGGATTTTGTGTGTTGTATTGGACCCTCCGGCGCTCCGGAGTCCCCTGGAAGGGGTACCCCATGAATCGCATGGCCGTGATGGACCGCGTGCCGCCGCAGAACCTGGAAGCGGAACAATCGGCGCTGGGGTCCATGCTGCTCGATAAGCTGGCCGCCGAGCGCGTGCTGGAAATCCTCATGCCGGAGGATTTTTACCGCGAAGCCCACGAACGCATCTACGCCTGCATGTGGGACCTTGCGGAGCAGGGCGAGCCGGTGGACCTCGTGACCGTGGCCGAGGAGCTCCGCCGCCGCAACGTGCTCGACGCCGTGGGCGGGGCCGCCTACCTCACTACCCTGCTCGACACCGTGCCGACCGCCGCCAACGCCGACTATTACGCCCGCATCGTGGAGGAGAAGGCGATCCTGCGGCGCCTGATTGACGCCTCCAGCGAAATCGCCGGGCTGGCGTATGAGCCGCACGACGACGTGGACGTGACCGTGAACCTCGCGGAGAACGCCGTCTTTCGCGTGGCGCAGCGGCGCGTGGGGAAGAACTTCTACCCGTTGCGCGACCTTGTGGTGGAGAGCTGGGAACTCCTCAGCGCGCAGGCGGGCGCCGACGGCGTGACCGGCGTCAACACCGGCTTTGAGGACCTGAACTATCAGACCTCCGGCTTCCAGCCGTCCGATCTCGTCATCGTGGCGGCCCGGCCCAGCATGGGAAAGACGGCGTTTGCGCTCTCCATCGCCGTGAACGCCGCGCGCCAGAAGTACGAAGGGAAGCCGTCCACCGTGGCGATCTTCAGCCTGGAGATGTCGAAGGAGCAGCTCGCCATCCGCCTGCTCTGCTCCGAGGCCGGGGTGAGCAGCCACCGCCTGCGGACGGGCTTCACGCGCGAAGGCGACTGGGAGAAGATCAGCGACGCGATGGGCCTCCTCTCGGAGCACCCGGTTTACATTGACGATTCGAGCGACATCACCGTGATGCAGATGCGGTCGAAGTGCCGCCGCCTCGCCGCCGAGCATGGGCTGTCGCTGGTGATGGTGGATTATATGCAGCTCATCCAGTCGCACGGGCGGTCGGAGAATCGCAATCAGGAGCTGTCGGTGATCGCGCGCAGCCTCAAGGCGATGGCGAAGGAGTTCAACGTGCCGGTGATCGCGCTGTCGCAGTTGTCGCGCGCGGTGGAGAAGCGGGAGGACAAGCGGCCGATCCTCAGCGACCTGCGGGAGTCGGGCGCGATTGAAGCGGAGGCGGACCTGGTGGCGTTCATCCACCGGCCCAACTATTACAATCGCGGCGCCGATGAGGAGGAGGAGGGGATGGAGGAGCGGCTGAACGACCGGCGGCCGGGGGAGGTCCCGACGGAGGAGGCGGAGATCATCATCGCCAAGCACCGCAACGGGCCGGTGGGGACGGTGCGGCTGGGGTTTCAGCCGGAATACGCCCGCTTCGTCAATGTGGCCCGCCAGGAGCGCCAGTACCAGTAGGCATGCAGCCTTGCTCAGCCGGAGGGGGACGAGGAGCTGGAGGAAGGAGCATCCCAACGCTCCCCCCCATCTTTTGGAGTTTGTGAGAGAGCGCCGCAGGAATGAGGCGGCCGATGGAGAATGAGGTTTCAAAGCATGGTATAACTCCATGAATCATCATGAAACTCATGAGGAAGTTCCAGGCTCTCGCTTTGCCGAACCTGAAAGGGAGCCGAACCTCCTGTCGAGGGCAGAGGAGGATCGCGCGATGACGGTTCCCGATGAGGAGGGCGTCTGCCCCCTGTCAGAGTGTCATCTGGGCCTGTTGCAGGCGATGTGGAGTCTGGAGACTGAAGACACGGACCGCTTGGCGGCAGCGCTTTTCCTGACGCCGAATACCGTTCGCACCTATTGTCAACGGATTTTGGCGCTACTGGGGGTTCACACGCGCGGCGAGGCGATGATGCATGCGGTGAAGGCGGGATGGATCGAGATCGCTTCCGATCCGAGCGTCCCCCCCCCCCCGTAAACCCCGGACAGAACGTCGGAGCGATCAGTGAAGGAAATTGTACGCGGCCGCAGACTATGAGGGGGAGAAGCGAGCCTTTATACTCGTGTTAAGAGGAGGAACGGAGCGGCAGGGGAGGAACGTTCCGGGCGCTTCTTCGAAGTCTCAATTCCTTATGCGAAAGGAGACCGGCCATGAAGACACTACTCAGCAAAACCGGGCGCCGCACGATAGCGTCCGGCATCTTCCTGCTGACGCTGGCGGCGCAGGCGTTTGCGTTCAACAATGGGTACGAGGCTGGTCGCTACTGCGATGCCCGCAATACACTATTGTCGGAGCATCGAGAGTGCTGTGAGGACACCTGTGCAGGAATGCATGGAAGTAGCGGCGCTAGTTACCTGCTTTGTAAAAGCAAATGCATGGAATGTCATAACAACCCTTCATGCGGTATGTGATCTGAGGGCTGGCGATATCATGTGCCTCCAATTCCGCCAGAGAGGATCAGCCAACAGGGAACTGCCCGTTAATATCTCTCGAACCGGGGGGTTCCCTGTCATTTACCTTTCACGATCATGAACGTCATCGGAGGGAATAATGTCAACGCAAAAAAACTTCCTCCTTCGAACGCTTCTTGTTTTAAATTTGGCTGCGTTTGCGTTGTTAGGATTTCGTCAATTCAATCTTAATCTAAGAAGTCGGGAAGCGCGGGAGAAACGAATTCAGAAGAGCTCCGCTATAGATGAACGTAACGGAATAGTACGGCACGATGAGGCCTTAAAAATTAACCGACTTTCTGATCACATCGGCCATGGAGGTGAAAGTTCGGATGCGGAGATTGTCTGGCTCCTTCAATTGTTGAGAGATGGGGGTTCAACTCCGCAAAAGGCTTCCATGAGGCGAGTTTTTGTCGTCAACATACTACGAGATGCAATTCAATTAAATCACCTGACGCTTTCACAAAAAGAGCGGATATCGCAAGCGTTGATGGATCGAATAAAACTGGAAGCGGTTCACAAATATTCAGAGTCCGATATTACTGTGGTGGCTCTTGCGTTAGCAGAACTGAAGGATATAAGGGCCTTGCCTCTTCTCCGTCTATTCCTTCACGACCCACGTCCCGCAGTGCGCCCGACTGTAAAAGCGGCTTATCAGAGCCTGGAGGCGGTGGAGAAAGCCTCCAAGAAAGCGTAAGGAGGTCCAATCCATGGCGAAACGACTGGAAAAAACAAACAAAAACTTGTTGAAGTGGCTTTTGGCTTAGAACGTGATCGCCTTCGCCTTCTTCGGCATCCGCCAGTGGAGGCAAACGGCGGAGTATCACGCAAAACGTGAATTCCTCGTCACTGAAGCTCCGATGCTCTTGACCCATGCGTTGGCGCCCCATGCCCGCTCCCAAAAACAGCGAGATCGCCTGGCGGAGGCGACTATCGCCCGAATAACGCTCGACACTCCACAAAATGATGCCGGATCGGATATCAGTGACAGCGCGTTCCTGCTCATGATGCTCAAGAACCCGCGAGTCGCCTTTCTGAGCCTCAAAGAGCGACACAAAGAAAAAAGCAGTCTCAGCGGAATGGAGAAGGTGACATGAGCGGCCCTTGCGTCAAAGGTAGTGTCCGCGTCCCAGGGTTCACTCTGTTGGAGACGCTGCTGGTCCTCGCGCTGATCGCCATGCTCAGCGCCCTGCTGTTTCCCACGCTGCTGAAAGTGAGGCGAGTGGCGCATAAGCCAGTCTGCTCCTCCAACTTGCGCCAGTTGGGAATCGCCATAGGCCTCTACGCTCAAGATTGGGACGAGCGCTATCCCCTCGGCTCCGATTCCCCGGAGCGGTATCTCTACATCGGTTTGGGAGATAAGCAGCCTGGTGATATAGAGCGCCTCTCGACCATGCCCCTGCTCCGCGACTTACTCCACCCTTACGCGCCCAACCACGAACTATGGCGGTGCCCCTCCGATCACGGCTCCCTCTTTCGTCCCCCTATGAAGGACCTCAACGGCGAGGTGGTGGAGGTGGATTTAAACCCCAGCGCCTATGAACGGTTGGGCACGTCCTATTTGTATCGGATGCGCCTGGGACTGAAAAACACGCGCTATGGAAGCGGCTGCGTGATGGGAGACCCGCCGGAACCGCGCGTCTACGGAGCAGAGGGATCGGCGGTGTTGGTGGATGCGGCTGCGGACTGGCACAACCCGGATCGAGACCTCCAAGCGAAGAAGATGAACGTCCTGTTCGCCGACGGCCACGTAAACATGGTGAATGATCTCGCGTTCCTTATCGCGTGGTTGTGCGACCCTCAGTAGACACGGGGAGAGTATAGTGCGGTCTTCATCTGCGCAATCCAACCAGGATGAGGCAGGCGCGAGAAACGTTCCTTTGGAAATGGCCGCCTCTTCGCGCAACGGCCCAGTCTGATGCTGAACAACTTGCAGAGACCTTTTATTCGTGGAGTGCGTATGAAAAACGTGCGATTCACCATCACCTTCAAGCGAAAATTCGGGACTTTCCATACACTCTCTTAGAGAAAGAAGCCTACCATGCAATCGGAAGATAATTTTTTAATAACCAGTATCCTCTTCGCCATGATCGTCGGGGGGACTCTCTATGCAACACGCATTCCTTCGTTCACACCGATATCAGCGCCTGTCGCCGAACCTGAAACGCTCCTGGATTTGACACGAGAGCAGGTCCTGGGACCCACCTATGGAGGGGAGGATCGCCTAAAACGATCTTATGTTCTGGTGGAGTTCGGAGACTACCAATGTCCTCCATGCCAGAGGCTGCATCAACAATTGAAGACATTCGTCGCAGCGAGAAAAGATCGTGTCGCCCTGGCTTTCCGGCACTACCCCCTGATAAGGATGCATCCCGGCGCTTTCGATGCGGCCCTCTATGCGGAAGCGGCTCGCGATCAAGGCCAATTCTGGCCCATGCATGACCTCCTCTATCAAAACGCGCATGGCCTCGCTCGGAAAGGCCTGGATGCGTACGCCCAGCAGCTTCACCTGAACAAGGCTGTGCTGAAGCACTCTCTTCAGACGACAGCGAACGCGCGCGTACGGGCGGATTTACAGGATGCGCTGGACTGGCATCTGGGGGGCACACCAACTCTGATTCTTCTCGCACCGAATGGGCTGGCGCGTCGCGTCGGGTTCGAACAACTGGAGTCCCTAATACCTTGATCTCGCTACGATGACATCGCGGGAGGAGGCTCTCTGCTCAAGCGTCTTCTCTCCTCGTTTATTGGAGGCCGCCTAATGCATCAAAAAAAAGAACAAGTGAGTCTATTATTACGAGCGGGCTTCGGACGAAATCCGGATTCGTCCTCCACGGCGCTCGGCTCCACTATTGCCGGGCGGGAAACCTGCCGCGCCCTT
>JBBRGS010000043.1:0-22697 GCA_038240635.1 Armatimonadota bacterium | reverse complement strand
GAGATTCGTCGCCTGCCGGGGCGGCGCATCCTGTTTACCGACGTGCATGGCATGAAGTTTGACCTGCCGGATTACACAAAGCTGGACGAACGAAGCCGCACGCTGCTGGAAAACGAGATATAGAAGCTCCCCCGGCCTGAGCGATCTTCCACCGCCGTTTGATCCGGCGATTAGACCCTCCAAAAACGGGCCTCGCGCCGATTGCAGGCCAATTGCGCCCGTGATACAATGAGGGCCGGAGGCGGGCCTGTTGAGAAAAGAAGCAGAAAACAATTGGGCGCAGGCGCGGGCGGACCTCGCCACCGCTGTCACCTTAAGAGACGCGGGCATCTATTACGCCAGCGTCTTTTTCGCGCAGCAGGCCGCCGAGAAAGCCCTGCGCTCCGCTGTTATCGAGAGCCTGGCCAAAAATCCCAAAGGCCACAACCTGATCGGCATGGCCAACAGCCTCAACGCTCCGCTCCCCGTGATGAACGACGCCGCCGAGCTCAACGCCGACTTCCTCAACACCCGCAGCCCCGAAGCCGCCGACGGCATTCCATTCCAGCAGTATGGCCGCGACGACTCCACCCTGCACCTGCGCAGCGCCGAAGTCATCGTCCAGTGGGTGAGGGACACCTATATCGCCATGTATTAGCGTGTAGCGCCATGTATCAGCGTGTAGCGCCATGTATTAGCTTGTAGCGCCATGTATCAGCGTGTAGCGCCATGTATTAGCGTGTAGCGCCATGTATTAGCGTGTAGCGCCATGTATCAGCGCCCGATGCCTCTCAACGGTTGCGCCTTCCCCGCCGCGTCTCGTCCCTCAAACTCTCGCCCTTCCCCGTTTTCCTCATGCGCCGACGCCGCTACTACTGGGTCGCCCTCCGCGCCGGACTCTTCTTCGGCGTTCTGTTCGGCGTCCTCGGCGGCGGGCTGACCGGCGCGGCGCTGGGCGCTTTCCTGCCGGAGGCGGGCCTGCACCGGCTCCCGTTGCCCCTGCTCATCCCCCTCATGGCGCTGCTGACGGGCGTCCCGCTCGGCTTCCTCTTCGCGGCGGTGGACGCGGCCCTCACGCGCTCCACGCCCGACCGGTGGCTCGATCCCATCGGGGCTGTGCGGCAGAGCGTCACGCTTCAGTTGCCGCTGCCGCCCGATGAAGCCATGGAAGCCCTCTCCCGCCTCGTCTTCGAGACGCTGGAGTGGCCCATCGAGAACCGGGCCGTGGGCCATCTCACCCTGCGAACGCCGCGCTCGTTCGGCTCCCTGGGCGAACAGGTGACGGTGGACCTCCACCCGACCCCTTCCGGCAGCGCGGTCCTCCTCGCCAGCCGTCCCCTCTCGCGGTTCGCTGTCCTCGATTACAACCGGAACCGGGCCAACCTGATGCGCCTCCGCGAAACGCTCCTGGAGCGCCTGGGCCGGACGCCGGACCCTTCCACCACCGCGCCGACGGAGCGCTTTACCGATACGACGTGACGGCGCCGGGGCGGCTCGCATGGGCGTGCGTGACGCAGAGCGCGAGGGCGTCCGCCGCGTCGTCGGGTTTGGGCGTTTCGGACAGATTGAGAATCCGCTGGATCATGTACTGCACCTGATCCTTCTGCGCGTGGCCGTACCCCACGACCGAGAGCTTCACCTCCATTGGCTTGTACTCCACCACCGGGATGCCGCGCTGACTCGCCCCCAGCATCGCGATGCCGACCGTCCGCCCCACCGAAAGGGCGTTGGTGGTGTTCTTCCCGAAGAAGAGGTGTTCAATGACGACGACTTCCGGCTGGAAGCGGTCCATCAGCGCGCAGAGGCCGTCATAAATCGTTTGCAGACGCAGCGCGATCGGCTTGCCGGGGGGCGTCGTGAGGACGCCGTACGTCTGGCACAGCACGCCGCCCGCTTTTTTGGTCACGACGCCGTAGCCGGTGGTGGCGGTGCCGGGGTCCACGCCGAGAATCGTTTCGCTGGGAAAGGTGGCGATCACGACGTGCGCTCCAATGGGGAGAAGTGAGACGAGAGGCTTCACCCTTATCTTCGCACAACAGTTCGGTGATCTCTACGGGAACGGATGATCGGGGGAGTGGTTTGGCCCCGCTGCCATGCGCGCGATGCTACTGCCAGAATTGATACGTCGGCAGTTCCATCGCGATTCCGATGATATTCACGATGCTCCCGACGAAGAATTGGCCCAAAATCAGCCCAAAGAAGAACGGCAGCGATTTTCGGAAACCGGAGAGGCCGCCATACCGCAGGATGAGCAGCTTGAACAGCCACGCCAGAAAGAGGGGCATCCAGACGAGGTTGATCTCCCAGCTGGCGGTGACGGCGAAACCGAGCGGGTGGAACGGCCAGGCCGGGAACCGCAGCCGCATCGCCTCCAGGAAGAAGGCGATGGCCAGCCCGACGCCCACCGCCAGCGCCTTCGGGTACTGCGGCGCCGTCGGCGAGTTGAGCCAGCCAGTGAGTCGGTCATACCCTTCCGGGCCAAACGACCCGGCCTTGGCGGTGGCGCCGTAGATGTAGTTCAGGTGAAGCATGGCCCAAAAGGCCGCCAACGCCCCCGCGAACCCGGCGAGCATCATCACCCAGAAGTAGCCGGAGTACCGGGTGTTGGTGCGCTCGGCGATCTTGAACCCTTCCAGCTGGTGCGGCATCGGGTGATACCGATACGCCCGGTTGAACCAGAAGAAGAGCGTCATCTGCGTCAGGTCCTGAGCGCTGAACGACCGCGTCCCGAACAGTTCCGGCAGCGTCCAGTCCGGCCCGGTCCAATGGAGGTCGTGAACGGGGGCGCCGAGTTCGGCGCGCATGCGGGTGATGGCGATGGAGAGGCCGAAGAAGATGGCGAAGAAAGGGAGAGTGAGCCACCATGACATCCCCATCGCCACGCAGAAGGCCATCAGAAGGCCGAAGCCGACGATGATCCCGATGACGGCGGCGCGGTAGCTGATCGGCTCCTCGCTGTCATCCAGGTCGCTGGGCTGCCCGATGACTTTACGGTAGACCTGCTTCAGGTAGCCTCGGCTGAGCCAGACGGCGGAGAGGAGGAAGGCGAGGTACGCGCCGAACGCCTGGTAATTTTGGTAAGGGAAATTCGGCGTCTCGTTGAGCGAGAAGGCGGCGGAGACGACCAGTTCGGCCTTCCAGAGCCAGTAGAAGAACCAGAGCGAGAAGAGGAAGTCGAGCGGCATGAGCATTCCAATGCCGATCACAAACGGGTAAAACGAGAGCGGCGTCCACCCAATGGCGTTGAGCGGGCGGTCCCGGAAGTTGACGCCAAGGTCAATGAAGCTGTTGCCGCCGCCGGGCGTGAAGACGGTCGGGATGAACGGGTAGTACAGGTTGAGGCTGTTGACGACATCAATCGAACCGGCGAGGAGAAAGCCGAGCCAGAATATCCGGTTGCGGAACAGCGGGGCCACCCGGCCAGGGATGCCGTTGTCGTCGGTCATCTCAAGGGGGAGTTGCACCAGCGGGTAGGTGAGGCGCTCGTTTTCGGTCCACTGCTTGCGGAGGATGGCGTTCATGCAGAGCATGATCCAGAGCAGCAGGCAGCAGAAGGCGGTCCACGCCGCCACAGGGATGAGCCAGACGTGGAGGTTGTGGGCGGTGTAGAGGGTGGAGTTGCCCTCGTAGTAGCCGCGCATGGCCACAGGGTCGCTCACCGTCAGCCATTTGGGCAGGTACGGGATGAACAGCTCCGCCCAACGGTTTTCGGGCCGCGCGAACCGATAAGGCCACGTCAGCATGGGGACGAGGACCTGCATGGCGTCGTGCGCCGCCAGCGTGGAGGCGATGGCGAGCATGACGTAAATCACCATCAACTCGGCGCGGCGCAGGGCCAGCCGGGGGGCCACGCGGGCGACACCGTAATTCATCACCGTCAGCACAAAGAGAATGAAGACGGTGTTGAAGAAGAGCGAAATCGTGGTCGGGTGAGCGGAGTACCGAATCCGCTCCATCTGGATAATCCACCAGGCGTTAATCGGGATCAGAAACAGCGCGATGAGGACGGCGCGAATGCTGACAGGGGAGGTCGCCCCTCGCTCCGAGGTCGCCGCGCCGATGAGAGCGGGCACAGGCTGCGACGCGGCGGCGGGGATATCGGGTTCGGTTCGGGAGTCCATAAAAGGGAGGGGCGCTCGAAGGGAGGAGGGGAACCGACGGGTGGACGCGGAGGAGTGGGACCTTTTTCGGAGCGGCGCCGCCGGGTTCCTGCAATGACCACGGGCGCACGGTCGCCAACAGTCGGGAGCCGAGAACCGGCCTGGGGCGCCGCTCCATCCTCGTGACAGACGGCTCGGCTGCGCCATCGGAGCCAGGAGGGCGCCGAAAGAGCGCCGCGAGACTTTCGGGAGGAATGCGCCGTATCGGTTCGGGAGGAATGCGCCGTATCGGATGGAAAGGGAAGGCGAACCTGCCCGGCGCCTCCGTTCGCCGCGTCCGCCCCGCTTTTTCCCTGTCACGAGGAGCCTGCCTATGTCCACCGTCGCATCGGAAGCGCCCCCTCTCGAAGACCGACTGCGCCGCGATGATAAATGGTTTCTCGGCGGCGGGCGCAAGGCGATCTGGGCGCCGGAATGGCCGCTCTGGCTGGATCGTCCCGGCTTCTGGGATCCCGCCTGCTTTTATGATGTCGCCGTGGGGCCGGTGTTCACCGTCACCTTCCTCAAGCCGGACGGCTGCGAACTCGAACTGGAGTTCATCAATCGCACCTGGGCGCCCAGCCACCTCACTCAGGCGTACTACGGCGACGGCCTCGAAGTCACCGAGCGCCGCGCCCTCCTCCCCGACGACGCCCTGGTCAGCGACTTCCTGATCTCCAACCCCGGTGATCAGCCGCGCGACCTCCACGCCGTCGTCTGGACCGCCCTGCCGCGCACGGGAACCGACGAAGGCCACAACGTGGACCTGTTCGAGCGGCGCGACAACGCTCTCCTCGCGCGGCGGAAGTGGCATGACGCCCAGGGCCGCCTTCATCAGGAGGTGTATACCGCCTACGGCGTGAGTCTGCCCCTCCACTCCACCAGCGTCCACGCCGCCGAGGGCGCGCCCAATCACCCACGCTGGGACCTCACGCCGTTCCGCGAGACGTTTGACGGCCAGTTGGATGGCGCGACAGCGCTGGAGGGCGGCGTTCCGGGGCGCCCCGGCGGCATGGTCTACGCCGCGCTGCACGTGGCGCTGACAGTTCCGCCCGGCGAAACGATTCGGCTGGCGGCGGGGTGCGCCTTCGCGGAGGGCGCGGAGGAGGCGCTCGACAACCTGGAGGCGAGCCTCGGCTCCTCCGACCCGGTGCAGATCAGCGCCGACAACTGGGAGTCATGGTTCCGCTCCGTGCCGGAGTTCCGCTGTTCCGACGCCTGGCTGGAGACGGCGTACTGGTATCGGTGGTACGGCCTCAAGCTGAACCGCATCGACGCGCGCACGCCGCGCCTTCCGGCCCCGTGCGTCTACGAAGGCGTCAATCAGGGCTGGTTCCGGCACGCCATCTCCTACAGCGCGCAGGTCCACATGCTGGAATGTAAATGGATGCACGACCCGGAGCTGGCGAGGGGCGCCCTGCGCAACTTTATCGCCCATCAGGGGGAGAATGGCGCCTTCCCCGGCTGCATCCTGACCGGCCAGGCGGAAGCGCCCACCGGGTTCTACCACGCGAACTGGGGCAAGGCTGTCCGCGAGCTGTGCGCCGCGCACCCCGATGATGAATTCCAGCGGGAGGCGTACGACGCCCTCGCGCGGTACGCCGATTACTTCCAGCGCGAGCGCGACCCCGAAGGCTCTCACCTGTATGACGTGATCAATCAGGCGGAGACCGGCCAGGAGTATATGGCGCGCTACCTCTTTGCGCGAGCCGACGCCGATGACTGGGGGCCGTTCCGCCTCAAAGGCGTGGACGCCACCGTCTACATCTATGAGTTATACCGCGCCCTGGAGGAGATGGCGGAACGCCTCGGCCAGGACGACGACCGCGCCCGCTGGGCCGCTCACGCCGACGCCACCCGCGACGCCGTTCGCCGCGCCATGTGGGACCCCGAACGCGGCTTCTTCGTGGATGTGGCCCCGCAGACCGAGGCGCGCTGCCCGTCGCTCGCCGCCGTCGGCTTCTACCCCTTCTTCACCGACATCGCCACCGCCGACCACCTCCGCGCTCTCACCGACCATCTCCTGAACCCCGAAGAATTCTGGACTTCGTGGCCGGTCCCCTCCACCGTCTCCTCCGACCCCTCCTACAGCGCAACCGGGGAGTGGAAGGGGAAGCGGATGAGCTGCCCGTGGAATGGCCGCGCCTGGCTGATGACCAACAGCCACGTCGCCGACGCCCTCGCCCGCGCCGCCCAAAGCCTCGACCCCGCGCTGTCCCCTCACGCGGCGGACCTCATCCATCGCACGCTGAAGATGACTTTCCTCGATCAGGACCCCAATCGTCCCTCCTCTTACGAGTACTACAACCCCGAAACCGCTCAGGCGCCCGTCTTCCGGGGCACGGACGATTATATGCACTCCTTCCTCGCGGACCTCATCCTGAAGTATGTCGCCGGGGTGCAACTCTCCAACGGGCGCCTCGTCGTGGACCCGCTCCCGTTTGAACTGGAATACTTCTACGCCGACCGCATCCCCGCCGGGGACCACTGGATTCGCGTGACATGGCGCCCTGATGATGGCCTGCGGGTGTTCGTGGACGGGCGACAGGCGGCGGAAAGCCGTGAACGGAGCCGCCTGGAAGTGGCGCTGGACTGAAGGACGCGCACACGAGGCGCCGGAGGGTTTCGGGAAGGTCGCCGGACGGGTACACCTCCACACGGGCCGCACTCGCGCGACGCCCAATTCCTGTGGAGAATAGCCCGATGAGCGACACTCACGCCGACCCCCCCAGCGCCGATTCTCACGGTCACGAGGCTTTTGCGACCGTCACGGAACCGGCGCCGGAGCCTTCCAACAATCCCAGGCATTCGCAGGTGGGAGCGGCGCACACCGGAACCGCTGCGGGAGTGGGCGGGCGCGGCGGCGGGAGCAGCGGCTGGAGCGATTGCGGGTCCGCTGGGGGCCATCGCCGGGGCGGCTATAGGAGCGCTGGGCGGCGGAGCGCTGGGCGGCGGAGCGATGGGCGCGGCGTCGGGCGCCATAGGCAAGGGCGGCGCCGACAGCGTGGGCAAGCCCCCCGAAGAGACCGCGCCCGATGAGGAAACGCCCTCCCGGGAGGAAGCCGGAGTCCGCATGGCGCCTCACGACGAGCGCGAACTGACGCCCGAAGCCGCCACACCGAGGGGCGCCGACGCCACGGGTTGATAGCGGCTCACAGAGTGAGGGTCAACCGCTAGCGCAGAGAGCGCAGAGAGACTCCGGAGAGAGGTGTGAAGGCGGCTGAGAGAGGAGCGCCGGACACACCGAGCGACAGAGCGTCCCCTGCCGAGCGACAGGCTGAAGACCTATACTGCATATGTGAAAAGAAACAGGCTCGGAGAACTAAGAGAAGCCTTATTGCTTAAAGGACACGTCTGAACGTCAGAGCGGAGGCGAAACTTAACCACTCATACAAGCCTAAATGGCTCATCTCACGCTCGATTCACCTTATTTTAAAGGTATTGGGCTGAAGACTTTCGCTTCGGTAAGCGCTCTCCCACTCTCCCCTTAATCTCTTCCTCCGGCTCTTCGGACCCCCTTCCCATCGCCTTCCCAGGGGCTTCTCCGTGGCCCTCCGCGTCCTCCGTGTCAGCCGCGTTGACCCTGGCGCTGGAGCACATCCTGGAAAACCATGCCTGACACTCGAAGCGCCTCCGGCCGCATCACCGCGCTGGAACCTCAGAAGCGTCATCCCGACCGCGTCTCCCTCTTCCTGGACGGGCGGTTCGCGTGCGGCCTCAGCCAGATGACCGCCCTCGATCATGGCCTTCATGTCGGCATCGAACTAACCTCCGAAGCGTTTGACGCCCTCCTCGGCGATGAAGAGTCGCGCCACGCCCTCGACGCCGCTTATCTGCTCCTCTCCTACCGCGCTCGCTCCACCCACGAGATCAGCGCCCGGCTGCTGCATAAAGGGTTCGCCCCCCAACTGGTTGAACAAGTCACCGATGACCTGATCGCCGCCGGGCTGCTCGATGACACCGCCTTCGCCGAGAGCTGGGTCCGCAGCCGTCAGGAGACCCGGCCGCGCGGCGGCGCCCTCCTGCGCCATGAACTCCGCCAAAAAGGTGTCTCGAAAGAGACCACCGAAGCCGCCCTCGAGTCGCTGGACCCCCAGACCGAAATTGACGCCGCCCACGAACTCGCTCAACGCCAATGCGTCCAACTTCGGGACCTTGATCCCCGGGTTCGGCGGCGGCGCATCATCGGTCGCCTCCAGCGGCGCGGCTTCTCGTGGGAGACCATTCGGGATGCTTTGGCCTCACTGGATGATTTTGATGTAGAGTCTGAATAACGTTCGCCGAACCCGATCCACATGGCCGTCCCGTCGGTTTTCACGGGGTGAACCGCGTTCAGGGGTTCTGCGCCCTCCAGCGCCGTAAGCGTCAGAAAGGCCTTCTTATATGATTCCCACCGCCCTTGCGGTGGCTCTCTTTTTTTCCGCCGCCCTGCTGGCCGGTTTTGGGGTGTGGCGCCTCGCCTTAGCCAAAACGACGGTCCTCGCCGCTGATACGGATGCCCGGCGCCTGAGGGAAGCCGCCGAAAAAGAGACCGAAGCCCGGCGCAAGGAACTGCTGCTCGAAGCGAAGGAAGAAGCCCAGCGTCTCCGCGCCGACATTGAGGCGGAACACCGGCAACGCAAAGCCGAAGTCAACGATCTGGAGACCCGCGCGCATCAGCGGGAACTCTCCATCGAACGGCGCGCCGAACACCTCAATAAGAAGGAAGCCGACGTGGAGGCCCGCGAGGAGGAAGTCGCCCTCACCCGCCGGGAATGCGAGGACCTCGTTCTCCTTCAGCGCCGCGAAATGGAGCGCATCGCCGGGCTGACCGCCGAGGAGGGCCGCACCCAACTCCTTAAGCAACTCGACAGCGACCTCGAACGCGAATACTCCCGCCGCATCAAGCAGTCCGAAGAACAGTGTCACCTCGAATCCGAGCGGCGCGCCCGCAAGATCGTCGCCCTCGCCATCCAGCGGTGCGCGGTGGACCAGACGGCGGAGTCCACCGTCTCCTCCGTCCCCCTCCCCGCCGACGATATGAAAGGCCGCATCATCGGGCGCGAAGGCCGCAACATCCGCGCCTTCGAGACCCTCACCGGCGTGGACCTCATCATTGACGACACCCCCGAATGTGTCGTCCTCTCCGCCTTCGATCCCGTGCGCCGCGAGGTCGCCCGCGTCGCCCTCACCAACCTGATCAGCGACGGGCGCATCCATCCGGGGCGCATCGAGGAGAGTATCGCCAAGGCGCGCGAGGAGATCGAAACCAGCATCGCCGAAGCCGGAGACCGCGCCGTCTTCGAGACCGGCGTGACCGGGCTGCACCCCGAACTCGTTAAGACCATTGGAAAGTTGCGTTTTCGCACCTCCTTCGGTCAAAACATCCTCGAACACTCCATCGAAATGGCGCATCTCGCCGGGGTCATGGCCGCCGAACTCGGCGCGAACGTCCCCATCGCCAAGCGCTCCGCCCTCCTTCACGACCTCGGCAAGGCGATTGACTTTGAAGTGGAAGGCCCCCACGTGGACATCGGCGTGGACCTGTGCCGCCGCTACGGAGAGTCGCTCGAAGTCATCCACGCGGTGCAGGCGCACCACGGCGATATTGAGCCGGAAACCGTGGAGGCCGTGCTGGTGCAGTGCGCCGACGCCATCTCCTCCGCCCGTCCCGGCGCCCGCCGCGAAGTGCTGGAGAGTTACGTGAAGCGGCTTCAGAAGCTCGAAGCCATCGGCAAGGCGATCCCCGGCGTCGAAAACTCCTACGCGGTGCAGGCGGGCCGCGAAATCCGCGTGATGGTGAAGCCCGAAGTCGTGGATGACGCCCGCGCAACCCTCCTCGCCCGCGAGACGGCCAAACGCATCGAGGATGAACTCCAGTACCCCGGCCACATTAAGGTGACGGTCATCCGCGAAACCCGCGTCACTGAATACGCTAAATAGCGCCGGATACCCATCAACCATACATGAAGCCATACAAATCGCGCAGGGGAGGGCATCGCGCTGAACATCCTGGCCATTGGGGACATTGTGGGAAAGCCAGGCCGGGAAGCCGTCCTGAGCCTCCTGCCCCGTCTGCGCCGGGAGTACGCGCTCGACTTTATTGTGGCCAACAGCGAAAACTCCGCCGGAGGCATCGGCGTGACGCCCCAAACGGCGGACGAACTGCTGGGCGCGGGGATCAGCTGCCTCACCAACGGCAACCACACCTTCGGCAAGCGGGAAATCGTCCCCTACTTCACCGATGAATGCCGCATCCTTCGTCCCGCCAACTACCCCTGCGGGACGCCAGGGCGCGGCATGGGCATCTTCCCGGCGGGCCAGGGCCGACGAGTCGCCGTCATCAACCTAATGGGCCGCGTCTTCCTCGAACCGCTCGAATCGCCTTTCAAAGTCGCGGATCGCCTCGTGGAGGAGGCGCGGAAACAGACTCCTTACATTCTCGTGGATATGCACGCCGAAGCCACCAGCGAGAAGGAAGCGATAGGGTACTACCTCGCCGACCGCGTGACCGCCGTCGTGGGCACCCACACCCACGTGCAGACCGCCGACGAGCGCGTGCTGCCCGGCGGCGCCGCCTACATCAGCGACCTGGGCATGACCGGCCCTCTGGAATCGGTGCTGGGCGTGCGGAAGGAACTCGTGCTCCAGAAGTTCCTCACGCAGATGCCCGTGCGCTTTGAGGTGGCGACGGACGGCCCAACGGTCTTCTGCGGCGCCCTCATCGAAGCCGACGATGCCACGGGGAAAGCGGTCGCTATCCAGCGCATCCGGGAAGTTCTCCCCTGATTTCAGAAATGGGCGGGAATTCGCTCCGCTGGGGAGGAAGTTATCCTCCGGTCGCCAAATGGAGAGGGACTGAGACCCGCGCTGCCCATGAAGCCGGTTCAATGCAACTTAATCAGTGAGCGTTTCCACCCTCTGGGGTATGAGGCGCCTCGCGGTTCCGGCGTCAGGGAGCGCCCTCCAAACCGACGAACGCCCCGCCGATAAGGAGTCAACTCCCTGGAAAGTGCGCTACGATTCCGCCGGAAAGGGGGAACGAAACCGCTTCCGCCTCCCGCGCTGAGCGGCCTCTGACCGGGTTTTGTAACAGTTCTGCCTACATCCGCCTCCAGGGACGGAAAGCATGGAACTCCTTCTCTGGGTATAAAATCCAATAGAGTGTCATCACCATCAAGGCTGTCACTCACGACTGTCACTTTGATCCGTTGTTTTGCCCCATACTGTGAAATGAGCGCCGCGATGTCGTTCCGTCCTTCAACCATTACTTCGAAAACTCCTCATCCCGCTTCCGCCTCATCGTGGGTTGTGTATGGAGAGTCCGGCTACCTGCTTCTGCCTCCTGAAGGTGGCGAGGGCGTCATGCCTGAGGAATCCCTTTCCATGTCCACCGCTTTCGACATTCCCGTAGACGCCGCCGCCTCCCGCGAGATACGTCGCCGCGTGATGGAACTGGCCAAAACGCTCCCGTTCACGCACGGCGCCCTGAGCGACATCGAGACCGCCGTGGGAGAGGCCGCCGTTAATGCTGTCCGCCACGGCGCCGTCCTCGAATCCGAGCATTATGTTCGCGTGCAGTGCGAATGCCAGGGAGACGCCTTCTTCGTGGAGATCACCGATCATGGCCACGGCTTCCGTCCCGAACTGGTGCCCATTCCCGTCGCCGAAGACATGAACCTGAACGGTTACGGCCTCTGGCTGATGCATGGCCTGATGGACGAGGTCGAATTCTCTCCCGCGCCGCATGGGGGTACCACCGTTCGCCTGGTCAAGCGGTACTCGCTGGCGGATTAGCGGCCTGAACCGCTTCGCGTGAGGAATCGCTGCCTCCCCTGAAGATTCTCCACCCGATCAATCTCAAGCCTTCGTGTGCCCCCGGCAGTCGGTCGCAAGCCTTCGTGTGCCCCCGGCAGTCGGTCTCAAGCCTTCGTGTGCCCCCGGCAGTCGGTCTCAAGCCTTCGTGTGCCCCCGGCAGTCGGTCGCAAGCCTTCGCGCGCGCCCGGCAGTCCGTCTCATGCCTTCGCGTTTTCGGCAGGAAGCCTTTCCCCTCCGACGAACACCCCTGTGACAGCCGGTCGGCGCCGCCGCGCGCCACGGATACCGGCCCCACACGTCGCTTACGCGCGTTCCGTCCCGGCGATCCTCGCCGCGACATGAAGGCTGTGAAGCGGAGGAGGTTTCCCTTGGCCAAAATCAAGCAATCGCTCTCGTGGTGGTGTTTCGCCCGCAATCAGGACGCGCACGCGCTCATCAAAGCCGCCGCCGATATCGGATACGCTTCCATCGAAATGCTCGGCGAGGACCTCTGGCCCGCCGTGAAGGACGCGGGTATGGAGATCGCCATCATCGGCGGGCACCAGTCCCTCGGTGACGGCCTCAACAAGCGGGCCAATCACAGCCGCATCGCCGACGAACTCCACGCCAACATTGACAAAGCCGCCGCCAATAACATCCCCAGCCTCATCGCGTTCAGCGGCAACCGCAACGGCCTGGGGGACGAAGAGGGCGCCGAAATCTGCGCCGAAGGACTCCGCCCCGTGATGAAGCACGCCGAGGACAAAGGCGTGAACATCTGCATGGAACTCCTCAACAGCAAGGTGGACCACGCCGATTATCAATGCGACCGCACCACCTGGGGCGTGAAGATGTGCCAGCTGGTCGGCAGCCCCCGCGCCCTGCTGCTGTATGACATCTACCATATGCAGATCATGGAAGGCGACATCATCCGCAACATCCGCGATTATCATCAGTACATCGGCCATTACCACACGGCGGGAAATCCGGGCCGCCGCGACATGGACGACACGCAGGAGCTGTACTACCCCGCCATCATGCGCGCCATTGCCGAGACCGATTACACCGGCTTCGTCGGGCATGAGTTCGTCCCCAAAGGCGACGTGGTGGAGGCCATCCGCGCCGCGTACGACCTCTGCAACGTTGGCTGAGGCGCCGTCGCGTGGCCTCCACCCCCAGGCTGACGCGGCGACTCCCAAACTCCGAACAGCCCTGCCGGGGCGGGAGCGCGCCATGCTCCCGCCTCGACGCTTCTCCTCCGCCACATATGGACGATGCCGCTCCGCGCCAACTTTGGGACCTCTCCGTCCCCCTCCGGACGGGCCTGACGACGTGGCCCGGCGACCCACCCGTGCGCCTGGAGAGCGTGGCCGACGTGGAGTCGGACGGCTATGGCGTCACGGCGTACGCGTTCGGATCGCATTCCGGGACGCATCTTGACGCGCCCGCGCACTTCTTCGCCGACGGCCTGACGGTCGCCGACATCCCGCTGGAGTGGCTGATGGGGCCGTGCGTCGTCGCCGATCTGACCGCCATCGCCGAGACGATCACCGCCCGCGACCTCGACGCGGCGGCCCTCCCTCCCCACGTTGAGCGCCTGCTGCTCAAAACGCGCAACTCGGCCCTGTGGGATGATCCAACGCGCCCGGTTTCCCCCGATTTCATCGGCCTCTCCGCCGACGCCGCCGACTGGATCGTGGCGCGGGGCATTCGCCTCCTCGGCTTCGATTGGCTCTCCATCGAGACCGGCGCTGACCCCGCCTATCCCGCGCATCGGAGCCTGCTCGGCGCGTCGGTGGTCCTTCTGGAGGGGATTGATCTGCGGGCGGTGTCCGCCGGGGCGTATGAACTGGTGTGCCTGCCGCTTGCGGTGGCCAACGCCGACGCCGCGCCGGTTCGCGCCGTGCTGCTGGACTTAAGGGATTCAGGGGATTCAGGGGACTGAAGGGATGAGACGGGCACTGAAACACTGGTTCACTGGGGCGCTCCTTCTTCTCGCCGGGCTGGGGGGGATGAGTTACACGGGCGCGCGCCCGGCTGTGGCGAAGGAGGCGACGAAGGACCATAAGGTCGCCACCCTCAACAGCGAGCGCTTCCACTTCCTTTACGATCCCGCGCGCATGACCGCCGCGCAGGCTGAGGCCGCTTCCCAGGAGGCTGAAGCCGCATGGAAGGACCTTGCCCCGCTTTTCCCCGACGTTCGGCCCTCCCGGCGCATCACCCTGCGTCTCGACGCCCGGTTTCGGGGCGCCACCGGCTACGCCACTCCGCAGAAGTCGGGTCCCGACGCCATCGGCATCCGGTACGCCGACCTGCCGATGCTCGGCCTGACGCCGGAGTTCCTCTTCCGCCACGAGCTGACGCACCTGTTCACAGCGCGGGGCATGGGGAGCCTGAGCGGCGCCCGCGTCCCTCAGTCGGCGTTCACTGAGGGCATCGCGGACACGCTGGCGGGCGGGCGCAATCGGCTGGGACTGCCGCACTCATTCGCGCGGAGCCTCTCCCGGCTGCCGGAATGGGAGCCTCTCCCCCGCCTCCTCCGCGACCGGGACTATGGCCCGCCGATCCGCAAGGGCCGCGCGCCCGATTACGAGGACGTGCTGAAGTGGCGCATCCGCCGCTATGTGGAGCCGTCGCTGTTCCTGCAATTCCTCCGCGACCGATACGGCTGGGAGAAAACGCGCGCCTTCTACACCGATTTCGGCTTCGCTTCGGGGACACGATTCCCCGGCGACAGCTATCCGGCCGTCTTCCGCCGGAATTGTGGTGAACCGGTGGAGACGGTCCTCGCGGAGTGGGATGCGGCGGTGTCGAAGGCGCCGGAGGACCCGGCGGGCGACCGTCTCCGCCTCCTCTCCGAGCGCGTCTACTCCGCCGCGCAATGGTACGAGTTTTTGGTTGCGGGCAAAGGCATCCCTGAGGCGGATCAGCCCGCCCTCGAAGGCGACCTGACGGCCCTCAACCGCGCTGTGGCGGAACGGCGCCTGGATGAAGCGGAGACGCGGCTGGCGGCCCTCCTGAAGCGCATCGAGCGAGCGAACACCGTCCACGCCGTCATCGGGGAAGAGTGACCGCCGTCATCGGGGAGGAGTGACCGCCGTCATCGGGGAAGAGTGACCGCCGTCATCGGGGAGGAGTGACCGCCGTCATCGGGGAGGAGTGACCGCCGTCCTCGGGGAGGAGTGACCGCCGTCATCGGGGAGGAGTGACCGCCGTCATCGGGGAGGAGTGACCGCCGTCATCGGGGAGGAGTGACCGCCGTCATCGGGGAGGAGTGAACGCTGTCATCGGGGAGGAGTGAACGCCTTCTTGCCATTGTCGCGCGCCATGCGGCACACTCGTTTCCGGCTTCCTGTTACCCGTCGTACGGAAAGGTTTGCGCCCCGTTGCCTGACACTCTTCATCTCCTCGGCTGCCATATGCCCGCTGTGGGCGGCCTGCACAACGGCATCATCGGCGGCGTCGCCATTGGGTGCAACGTGGTGCAGGTGTTCACCAAATCGCCGCAGCAGTGGGCCGCGAAGCCTCTGACGGACGAGGGGATCGCCGCTTTTCGCGCCGCGCTGCCGCAGCTCGCCGGTCCCGCCGTCGCGCACGACAGCTATCTCATCAATTTGTGCGCGGAGGACCCGGAGAAACTGGAGAAGTCGCGGCTGGCCTTCCTGGAGGAGGTCCGCCGGTGTGAAGCCCTGGGCATTGCGTACCTCGTCACGCACATGGGCGCGACCGGCGTCCAAACCGAGGACGAGGCCATCGCCCGCTTCGCCGAAAGCCTTGACTGGCTGCACGAACAGACTCCCGGCTTCAGCACGAAGGTCGCGCTGGAGACGACGGCGGGGCAGGGAAAGAGCCTCGGCTACCGATTTGAGCATTTCCCCGCCATCCTGAGCCAGGTGAAGGACCCCGACCGCCTCGTCGTCTGCTTCGACACATGTCACGTCTTCGCGGCGGGGTACGACCTGCGCGGGCAAGAGGGGTATCGGGACGTGATGCGCCGCTTCGACGACACGGTGGGCCTCGACCGCATTCGCGTCTTCCACCTCAACGACTCGAAGAAGGACCTCGGCAGCCGGGTGGACCGCCATCATCACATTGGCGAAGGATTCATCGGCGAGGAGACGTTCGCGGCACTGCTGAACGACCCTCGTCTTGCGGATCGGATCAAAATCCTGGAGACGCCCGAATCGGAGACGATGCACCCGGTGAACCTGCGGCGCCTCTGGCGGCTGGCGGGCATCCCGGAGGCGACGGTCGTGTGATCGCCGCCGCATGAGAGATGACATCACGGCGCCGCCAGAGTGAGGTGCGCCCCGCCAGGCGGTAGAATGTAGTGACGGTCCCTTCCGCCGAGCGACGGAGTGAACGCCGCCGCTCGGAACCTCCGGCTGCGCGTCCGCCGCACGGATGCCTCGGAAGGCTCAAGCGCGAGGTCGTCGTCGTTCTTCGGTTCAAAGCCGATACGCTCTTTTCCATTCGCACCACTTCAACACCCTATGTAATTCCACGTCGCATACGGCTTAGGATGTTTTGCATGAAGGCCACCGGAACGGGGATTGAGCCTGTGAAACCGGCAAAGAGCGCTGACCTACCCCACTATAAATGGGCGGCGCCTCTTGTGCTCCTGTTGACTCTTTTCGCCCCCGCTCTTCAGGCGGTCACGCTCTCCGTCGAAGGCTCGCGGTTTCTTCTGAATGGCCAGCCGACGTTTCTACTCGGGATGAGCTACTACGCGGGAACCGGCGCGCCGGTAGAGTACGTACGGCGGGACCTTCAGGATTTGCGGCGGCGCGGCTTCAACTGGGTGCGTGTTTGGGCAACCTGGAATGCTTTCGGTCATGACGTTTCTGCCGTCGATTCAAACGGCGAAGCGCGGCAGCCCTATATGAACCGGCTTCTTGCGCTGGTGAGGGAAGCCAATCGGCAGGGGCTGGTAGGGGATGTCTCCCTCACTCGCGGGAAACCCGAAGGCAGTCTCACTGCAATTTCCACTCAGACGGCGCACCTGAAGGCGGTCGAGACATTGGCGAAGGCGTTGAAGCCGTACCGTAACGTGTACTTCGATCTCTCGAACGAGCGCAATATCGGGGATGCGCGCTACACCTCCTTCGAAGACCTGCGCGAGTTGAGAGACCGCGTAAAATCAGTGGACCCTAAACGGCAGGTGACGGCATCCTCCGGCGGCGACATTTCCCAGGAAGAGGTGGAAAAGTATCTGATAACCGCAAAACTCGATTTTCTCACGCCTCATCGCCCGCGAGAGAAAGATGCTATTTCACAGACGCAGGCAAAAACAGAAGCGTATCTGGAGGGGATGAAATCCCTGGGACAGGTCGTTCCCCTGCTCTATCAGGAACCGTTCCGCCGGGGCTACCCGTTTGATGGAGGAGAGATCGGTGTGAACGATTACCTTCGGGATGTAACGGCGGCCTGTCGCGGTGGAGCGGCGGGATGGTGCCTGCACAACGGGGAGGAACGGACGGGAAAGGAGGGCCGTCCACGCCGATCCTTCGACTTAAGGAGGGAAGAGGGTCGCCTGTTCGACCAGTTGGACGCGGTAGAAAAAGAGGCGGCGGATCGGCTTTCCCGGCAGATCAGACGCCCCTTCACCGGCCTCCGCCTGAACCGCCTGAACTCCCTCCTCTCCTTCTGAACGGTTTCGCGCCGTTATGCCCCCGACGCCCAGGTGGCGCGTGTGTTAAAATAGCGTGACGCCGCGCCCAGGGCTACCGATTTGTGACACCGCGCGAAAGACTGCCGTCTGTCGCCCCTCCACGGAAGGTGATTTCTTCATGCTGGACCCCCGATTCATCCGCGCCAACCCGGAACTCGTCCGCGAGGGCCTCGCCAAAAAACGGGAAACCACCGCTCTCGACGAATTTCTCGGCCTCGACGAGACCCGCCGACGCCTCCTCACCGAGACCGAAACCCTCAAGGCGACCCTGAACGCCGCCTCCAAAGAGATCGGCGCGCTGAAGAAGGCCGGGGAGGACGCCTCCGCGCGCATGGCCGAAATGGCCGAACTCCGCGACCGCATTAAGGCGCTGGACGTCGAGGTCGCCGACACCGACGCCCAGGTGGAGCGCGTGATGCTCCGCATGCCGAACCTCCCGTACGAGGACGTGCCGGTGGGGCCGGAGGAGACCCACAACGTCGTGATCCGCAGCGACGGCGTCCTGCCGGAGTTCGACTTTGAGCCGAAGCCCCATTACGAGCTGAGCGGCCCCACCTTCGGGTTCGAGTTCGAGCGCGCCACCAAAGTAACCGGCGTGGGCGGCGTCGGCTTCCCGTTCCTGCGGGGCAACCTGTCGCGACTGTCGCGGGCGCTGATGAACTTCTGCCTGGATATTAACGTCTCGCGCGGCTACGAGGAGCTCTGGGCGCCCGCCCTCGCCAGCCGGGCGTCGGTGACGGGCACGGGGCAAATCCCCAAACTCGAAGACGATATGTATCACGTCACGCTGGATGACCTGTTCCTCATCCCCACCGGCGAGGTCCCCCTTACCAACTACCACCGCGACGAGATACTGGAGGCCGACCAGCTCCCCATCCGCCTCACGGGGTACACCCCCTGCTTCCGACGCGAAGCCGGGGCCGCCGGGCGCGATACGGCGGGGCTTCAGCGCGTCCACCAGTTCGATAAGGTGGAGATGGTGAAGTTCGTCCACCCCGATGTTAGTTATCAGGAACTGGAGACGCTGACGGAGGACGCCGAGTTTCTCCTTCAGCGGCTGGAACTGCCGTACCGCGTCGTCGCCCTCTCCACCGAAGGCGTCTCGTTCGCCTCCGCGAAGACGTACGACCTGGAGGTGTTCGCGCCCGGCCTCAATCGGTGGTTGGAAGTCTCCTCGTGCAGCAACTTTGAGGCGTTTCAGGCGCGGCGCGCGGGCATCCGGTTCCGCCCGGAGCGCGGGGCGAAGCCGGAGTTCGTCCATACGCTGAACGGTTCGGGCATCGCATTCCCGCGCGTCATCGCCGCCCTGATGGAGATTCATCAGCAGGCCGACGGTTCAGTCCTGGTCCCGGAGGTCCTGCGGCCTTACATGGGCGGCCTGAGCGCCCTGTGAGCGACCCGACAGCGCCCTTCTCGGCGCCGCCGCGCTCCGGCGTCCTCTTCGTGCTGAGCGGGACGAGCGGCGCGGGGAAGGACACCCTGCTGGCCCGCGTGCTGGCGACGACGCCGGAAGTGAGCCGCTGCGTCACCTTCACCACGCGGGCGCCCCGGCCCGGCGAAGTGGAGGGCGTGGATTATCAGTTCGTGAGCCGGGAGCGTTTCGCCGCCATGCGCGACGCCGCCGAGCTGCTGGAGTGGGCCGAGGTGTACGGCAACGGCTACGGCAACTCCGCCGCGTGGGTGAAATCGCGCCTCGCCGCCGGGTTCTCCGTGGTCCTGCGCATTGATGTTCAGGGAGCGCTCACGCTGCGGGGCTGGGCAGGGGAGAACCCGGAGGTTCCGGTGGCGCTGCTGTTTGTGGCGGCGCCGTCGCGGGAGGAACTGGAACGCCGCCTGCGGACGCGCGCCACCGAGGACGAAGCGACCCTCGCCCGCCGTCTCGCCGCCGCCGACTGGGAGACCGCGCAACTCCCCGCCTTCGACTACCTCATCGTCAATGACGACCCGGACGCCGCCACCGATCTCATCCGATGCGTCATCCGCGCCGAACACGCCCGTATCCGGCCCCATCCTCACTGATCGGGCGGCGGAACCCTGTCATGTTGGCTCGGCCCTGAACCGGGGTGGAGGCGCGTAGGACTACTCCTTCAGATGGTAATGAACGCTGCGCCCACCTGCTGAGGGGTCTTTGTAGAGGATGCTTCGCGTGACGAGGTCCTGGATGTCTCGCAGAGCGGTATCCGGCGAACAGTGGGTTATTTTCGCCCATTTTGACGAGGTGAGTTTTCCCTCGAACCCGTCCAGCAGTCGATTCAGCAGTTTCTGCTGGCGCGCGTTCAGGGAGTGTCCCCTGACGTCCTCCCAAAATCTCGCCTTTGCGAGGACGCGGGCGAGGGTGGCTTCCGCTCCGGCCAGCGCCCGGTCCAGCATGGCGAGAAACCAGAGCAGCCACTCCGTGCAGTCCAGCGTTCCTTTCTGAGTTCGTTCCAGGAGATCATAGTAAGCGCCGCGCTCCGCTCGAATCTGCGCCGACAGGCTGTAGAAGCGACAGGGGTTCGCTTCCAGGCGCGCGAGAGTCATGTCCGCAAGGGCGCGGGCGATCCGACCATTGCTGTCATCAAACGGGTGGATCGTCACGAACCAAAGGTGCGCCATTCCCGCCTTCAGCGCCAGGTCAAGGTCGCTGTCGCTGTTGAACCAGTCCAGAAAAGCCGCCATCTCCTCGTCCAGCCGTTCGGCGGGGGGAGGCTCAAAGTGGACTCGCTCCCGCCCGATCACGCCGGAGACGACCCGCATCGGTCCCTGCTGGTCCTCGCGCCAGGCGCCGACCGTGATGCGCTCGGTTCCACTCCACCCGGTGGGAAAGAGGGCCGCGTGCCAGCCAAAGAGCCGTTTTGCCGTCAGGGGATCGCCATACCGTTGCGTGGCGTCCAGCATGACCTCCACAATCCCTTCGATGTTGCGGTCAGGCGGGAGCAATGCGCCGGTCTCCATCCCCAGCCGCCGCGCCAGCGAGGAGCGGACCTGTTCCCGGTCAAGGGTTTCGCCCTCAATTGCGCTGGTCGTCACGACATCCGCTGTCAGCGTTTGAAGGGTCGCTTCCTGCCGCAACGAAAAGCCATGCGACTCCATCCGCCCCAGCAATACCCCCTGCCGGTGGCGCGCGGACGCCAGCGGACCCACGAGGGCATCGGTCTCCCAGCGAAGTTTGGGCCAGTCGAGGAGTTGGTGGATAGACGGCTTGTGCGAGGTGTCAGCGCGGCTCATGTGGAGATTGTACCGGGTCCTGCCCCGCATGAGGATTAATTCCCGCAAAATGTGCGGCAAATACGGAGGCTATTCGCCGCATGGTTCAGGGAGAGGCGACTGCGGTTCGCGGCGGATGCGGCGGAGGTAGTTGCTCAGGGCGCGCTCCAGCAGGCGGCTCACCCACCGCGTGCCCGCAAACTCCACCGGCGACAGCGGCGGCACGAGTATGGTGTACAACCCCATCCGGGCGCCGCCCAGCACATCGGTGAAAATCTGGTCGCCGATGACCGCCGTTCGCTCATGCGGGACGCCCATCTTCTCCAGGGCGCGGCGAAACCCCCGATGCAGCGGCTTGGTCCCCAATACAAACTCGACGCCGTGAGGGTCGCACAGGCGCTTCAGGCGGTCGGGCCGATGGGTGTTGGACACCACGCAGGTCTTCACGCCCGCCGCGCGCAGGTGGCCCAGCCACTCCACCACCGCCGGCGCCAGGACCTGCGACCGCCACTCGGTGAGGGTGTTGTCCATATCCATGATCAGGCCCTTCATGCCAAGGGCCTGGAGCTTCTCCGGCGTCACATCGTACAGCCCCTTCGCGGTCCAGTCGGGGATGAGGAGGCCGATCCAGCCGAGATCGGGCGGCGGCTCGGAGGGGACCGGGCCGGGCGGCGTCGGGGGGGCGTTCATGGCGCCGGGCAGGCTCATGGCCGGGTCATCGCCGCGAGCCGTCGCGCTTTCTGGATGGCCGCCTTATGCTCCTCGAACGTCCGCGAGAAGATATGCGAGCCGTCGGGGCGCGCCACGTAGAAGAGCGACTGCACGGTGGCCGGATGCAGCGCGGCGCGGAGAGCGTGCAGGCCGGGGTTGCAGATCGGACCCGGCGGCAGCCCCTTGCGCTTGTAGGTGTTGTACGGCGACGCGACTTCGAGGTCCTTGTACAGCAATCGGCGCTTCGGCGAGGCGAGGGCGTACTGCACCGTGGCGTCCACCTGGAGGAACATATCGCGGCGGAGGCGGTTCATGATGACGCCCGCGATGATCGGCTGCTCCACTTTCTTCTTCGCCTCGCGCTCGATGAGGGACGCCAGAATCACCACCTCGCGGAGGTCGCGGCCCTCGGCGGAGGCGGCGCGTAAATCGTTTTGGAGGGGGAGCGCGACCTTCCGATCAAAGTTTTTCAGCATCTCGGCGATGATGTGGCGCTCGGTCTCCTTGCGCCTCACCTTGTAGGTGTCGGGAAAGAGAAACCCTTCGAGGTCGGCGGGCGGCGCGAAGGAGAGGCCCTTAAACGACTCCCCCCCGGCCCGCGCGATGCGGAAAAAGCGCCGGGAGTCGGCGAGATTGTCCTCCGCCAGCGTTCGGCCGATCTGCCGGAGGGTGTACCCTTCGGGCACCGTGACCCAGCGCGCCACGCCTTCCCCGCGCGTAAGGACGGTGATGATCTGCGCGAGCGTCATATGCGGGGAGAGATCGTAATCTCCGGCCTGCATGTGCGACGTTTCGCCGAGCATCCGCGCCATGATGAGGAAGGCGTGTTCGCTGCGGATGACGCCTTTCTGCCGCAGTTTGGCGGCGATCTCCCGCCCGCTCGCGTGATTGGGGATTTCCACGGTGACGCGGCGCCGGTCTCCCGCCGGGAGGAACGCCCACCCCAGGCCCGCGAGGATCGCCACCACCAGCAGCGCCAGCCCCAGAGCAATCAGGCGCGTCCGTAGTGTTGGCTTGCGGCGCAGGATGCGTTTCCTGCCGCGTCGCTTCCTGGCGGCGGGGGGCGGGTCTGGGGGCGATTTTGGCATACGTCAGGGGGGCATGAGGGGACTGAAGGGACTCAGGGGACTGAAGGGACTCAGGGGACTGAAGGGACTCAGGGGACTGAAGGGACTCAGGGGACTGAAGGGACTCAGGGGACTGAAGGGACTCAGGGGACTGAAGGGACTCAGGGG
>JBBRGS010000042.1:0-22841 GCA_038240635.1 Armatimonadota bacterium | reverse complement strand
CCGGATTGGTGGCCACCCTCGTCGCGCCCGGATTGGTGGCCACCCTCGTCGCGCCCGGATTGGTGGCCACCCTCGTCGCGCCCGGATTGGTGGCCACCCTCGTCGCGCCCGGATTGGTGGCCACCCTCGTCGCGCCCGGATTGGTGGCCACCCTCGTCGCGGGGCAGGGAGCCGCGCCTCCGCCGAGAAGGGACTCCCTGAGACGAACGCGCCGCGTCGGGGTCCCAACGCCTCGCCGGAGCGCGCCTCGCCGCAGGGCGACCACCGTCTCTTCCGCTGTCTTCTGGAGGACTCATGTTTCGCGCCGTTCACCTCCTTCCTTTACTCCTCGCGCTCGGCCTTCCGATACTCCCTCCCGCCGCCGCCCGCAACCCGTTGCCGCTCCCCACGCCCTCCGTGCCCGGCTCCCTCGGCGTCAACATCCACTTCACCGACCCCCAGCCCGGTGAGATGGAATTGCTCGCCAAAGGCGGGTTCAAGTGGGTCCGCATGGACTTCGCCTGGAGCGGCATCGAGAAGACGAAAGGCTCCTACGACTTCTCGGCGTACGACCGCCTTCTCGCGCGCCTCAAAAAGGAGAATATCCGCCTCCTCGCCATCCTCGATTATGGCAACGACCTGTATAGCCCCGACTCCCCCCGCACGCCGGAGGCCCGCGCCGCCTTCGCCCGCTTCGTCACGGCGTCCGTCACGCATTTCAAGGGCCGGGGCATCCTCTGGGAGATGTGGAACGAGCCAAACATCGGCTTCTGGAAACCGACTCCCAACGTCGCCGACTATGTGCGGCTCGCCCGCGCCACCGGCCAGGCTCTCCGCAAGGCCGCCCCCGATGAGTACTACATCGGCCCCGGCGTCTCCGGCATGGACTTCGACTTTATGGAGACCTGCTTCAAGGGCGGCCTGCTGGAGTACTGGGACGCCGTCTCGTTCCACCCGTATCGCGGCGATAATCCCCCCGAAACCGCCGCCGACGAGTTTCGCCGCGTGCGACAACTCATCGCCATGTATGGCCCCAAAGGGAAGACCATCCCCCTCATCAGCAGCGAATGGGGCTACTCCGAACTCTACAGCGGGATGAACCGGGAGAAGCAGGCGAAGTTCATCTCCCGCGAATACCTCTCCAACATGGCCAACGGCCTCCTCCTCTCCATCTGGTACGACTGGCGCGACGACGGCCCCGATCCCAAAGAAGCCGAGCACCACTTCGGGACCGTCCTCCTCGACTTCACGCCCAAGACGACCTACCGCGCTGTTCAGGCCCTCGCCAGGGCGCTCGACGGCTACACCTTCAATAAGCGGCTCGCCCTCGATTCCCCGGACGATTACCTCCTCCTCTTCACCAAAAACGGCGCGCCGCCCCGACTCGCGGCCTGGACCGTCTCCGCCACGCCGCACGCCGTCACCCTCCCCGCGAGCGCCGGCGCCTTCACCGTGACGGACAACGCAGGCCAGCAAACTCAGGCGACCGCTACTCGAAGCGGATTAAACGTCACCCTCACCGACGCGCCGCAGTACTTCGCGCCGCATAGCCCCAATGCGCTGCTCAGTCAGGCCGCCCGGTGGGGAGCGCTCCCGCCCTCGCTCAGTGTGGCCGACGCCGACGACCTGAACGCGGTCCTCCAGACCGTCACCGGCGGAACCCGGCCCGAAGGCGGTCGCCCCCAGGGCCGCCTCACCGTGAAGCCGCTCAAACGCCCTGCGGACTGGCCCGGCGCATGGAATTGGCCGAACGCCGCCCTCTCCGCCACCTCCCCATCCGCCAGGCTCTCCATTCCACCGATTACCTATCGCGGCGAGGAGCCGTTCACCGTCCGGGCGACCCTCGCCGTTCCGGGAGCGCTGACCCCTCTGGCGCAGGAGACGCGCGTCACCGTCACATCGCCGCTGCGCCTCACCCCCCTCGCGCCGAGCGGAGGCCGCCTGCAGGTTCGCGTGGAAAATCCGTCGGGAGAGCCGTTTGCGGGGCGTGTGCGCCTCCTCGGCGGCGGGGCGACAGAGCCGGTCACGCTGGCGAAAGGGGTGAGGGAGAAACTCCTCTCCCTGCCGGTCACGCCGCAGGCCGACGGCTCGATGCGGGCCGAACTGACGCTGGAGGAACGACGCGGCGCGGTGTACGTCCCGGCGCTGAAGATTCCCGCCCTCTCCTTCACGTCGCTGCCCGACCCCGGCTGCCCCGCCGAGGACGACGGCGACCTGAAACTGCCCGCCCAACTCGATTGCGCCCGCGTCCCTCCGCCGCCCGGCCTCCCCGCGCCCGTGGAGACCGTGACGCGCGTCACCTACAAGTTTCCCGTCGGCTGGAAGTTCCTTCGCCTGCCCGCTACCGACCGCGCGCCCCTCTCTGGCAAGCCATACGCCCTGGGGATGTGGCTCCACGGCGACGGCTCCGGCGACCTCCTCCGCATGCGCTTCACCGATACGACCGGCCAATCGTTTCAGCCCGACGGCGGAACCGTGAACTTCACCGGCTGGCGCTACGTCTCCTTCCCCCTCTCCGCGGCCAACGCCGGACACTGGGGCGGCTCCAACGACGGCATGGTCCACGGCCCCATCCACTGGGACACGCTGCTGCTCGTCGATTCGCCGGGCGGGCGCGGCGGCAGGGGAACCGTTCACATCACCGGCCTGACGCTGGTCCGCCGCGTTTGAAGAGGGAGCCAACCATGAAGGTCGCCGTCATCGGGGCGGGCAGCTTCGTGTTCGGGATGAGTGTGCTGGCGCAGGGGCTGGTGGAGACTCCGCTGCCCGGCGCCGAGTTCGCGCTGATGGATGTGGACGCCGACGCCGTGGAAGCGATGGCCGCTGTCGGGCGACGAATCGCGGCCGAACACGGCTCCCCGGCGCGCGTCACCGCCCACACCACGCGCGACTCCGCCCTTGACAGCGCGGACTTCGTGATCAACTCCGCCTGCCGACAACTCCACCGCCGCTTCGCCACGGATTGCGAGATCGTGGACCGCCTCGCGCCGGGCCATCTCATCACGGAGTTCGGCGGCGTCGCGGGCATCAGTTACTCCCTGCGGCAGATCGCCCTCATCGAGGAACTCTGCGACGACCTCCTCCGCCTCTGCCCCGACGCCTGGCTCCTCAACGCCGCTAACCCGCTCCCCCGCGTCGCGCAGGCCGCCCACGAGCGCGGTGCGAGGACGGCGGGCTTCTGCGCCGTGACCCTTGAAGGGTACGGGATGATCTGGCGCCTCCTCCACGGCGAACCCCTTCCGTACCCGTTCACCGCCGCGCGCGAACGCCTGGAAGTCCTCTTCGCCGGAGTGAACCACTTCAGCTGGACGCTGGAAGTCCGCGACCGCAACACCGGCGCCGACCTCCTGCCGCTCATGCGCGGGAACCTGAAGGACGGCGCCACCTCCGGCTCCCCCCGCAGCGACGCCCTCGCGCGGGAGACCGGCTACCTCCTCGTCCCCAACGACGGCCACACGCGGGACTTCCTGCCGCCGACGGAGCAGGCCGCCTCACGCCGTAGTCCCGGCCACGGGTCCGCCAACGAACGAGCCGAACGCCTGCAACGGTTGAGAGATGTGGCGGAGGGCCGCGCGCCGTGGCGGGACCTGTATCGCCAGCCCGCCTGGGAGAAGCCCATCGCCTTCATCGCGGCGCTCACCGGCGGCCCTGAAGCGGAGTTCCACGCGCTCGACCTGGTGAACGCGGAGCGCCAGATCGCTAACCTTCCGCCTCAGGTCTTCGTGGAGACGCCCTGCCGCGTGACGACCGACGGCCCGGCTCCCGCGCGGGTCACGTTGCCGGAACCCGTGGCGCCGTACGTCCGCCGCGCCGCCGACGTGACCGACGCCATCGTGAAGGCCGCCCGGACTCGCAGCCGCGCCCACCTGCGCGAAGCCGTCGCCCTCGACCCCACCATTGAGGACAAGGACGCCGGAATGGCCGCCCTGGACGCCTGCCTCGAAGCCCACGCCGACCTCCTGCCGCCTTATCGTTAAGCGCCAGGAAGATGGCAGCCAGATGTTAACTCTCCTGGTTGCAGCCTCCTCGTTCACCCGCCCACAATGAGGCGACGGCTCCGAAGGCCCTCTGTCCCGCCTTAGGCGCCCGCCGTTTCATTCCCATGCTCGCTCTTTGGAGACTTTCCCGTATGGCCACTTCCAATCCCGTGCGCGTCCTCGTGTGGGACGAAAATCCGGCGCATGCCCCGAAGGAACTGTATCCCACCAGCATTCGCGGTGCCGTCGCCGAAGGGCTGATCGAACTCTGCGGCGATCAACTCGACGTGAAGACCGCGCACCTCGACGACCCCGATCAGGGCATCACCGAAGCCGCCCTCGCCAACGCCGATGTCCTCTTCTGGTGGGCGCACGCGCGTCACGGCCAGGTGGAAGACCGCGTGGCGGACCTCATCAAGCAGCGCGTTCATCAGCACGGCCTCGGCTTCGTCGCGCTTCACTCCGCGCACTACTCCAAGCCGTTCCGCGCCGTCCTCAACTGCACCGGCGACCTCAAGGGCGGCTGGCGCGAGGACGGGCAGCCGGAAGTCTTCACCGTGTGCGCCCCGCAGCACCCGATCGCGCAGGGCGTGGACGACTTCACCCTGGACGCCGAAGAGATGTACGGCTCCCCGTTCGGCGTCCCTCCGGCGGAGTGCCTCGTCTTCCAGTCGTTCTTCCCGGCGGGCGGCGAGTACTTCCCCTCCGGCATCGCATGGACCGTCGGCGAGGGGATTGATCCCGAATTCAAGTCGGGACCGGGCGGTGGCAAAGGGCAGGGCGAAGGGTGCGGGCGCGTCTTCTACTTCCGGCCCGGCCACGAGACGCACCCGAACTACTTCAACGCCAACGTGAGGCGCGTTCTGGCGAACGCCGCGCTCTGGGCGGGTCGCCGCAGCTAATCCCCTCGCGCTGAACAACGGAAGACGGCAATAACTCACCGATGGAACCCGACCGGCGGAGGTGGCGGCATGGCCGAACAGCGCCAGCAGTCCGTCCTCCGCCGGTCGCGCGCCTCACGCCCGTCGGCTTCGGTCGCGCGCCTCACGCCGGGAAGGCGCCATTCATCCCTCGAAGGCGGCGGCCACCGCGTTGCTGAACAGCCGTCGCACCCGAATGTGCTCTCCCGTGCCGCACCAGACAGCGTTCGTGAGGAGGACCAGCGACACGCCGTTCTCCGGGTTTCCATACGCCGACACGCCGGTGAAGCCCGAATGGCTGAAGCCCGCGCCGCTCCACAGGTCGCCGCTCGCGTGCATGCCGTTGCCGGGCGCGAACCAGCCGAGAGTCTGCCCGCCGAGCGCCGGGGCGATCTGCGACCGGGTGATGAGCCGAACCGTCGCCGGGGAGAAGAAGCGCTCGCCCGCGTCCGTCACGCCGCCCCGCAGCAGCATACGGACGTACCGCGTCACATCCTCCGCCGCGCCGAACAGCCCCGCGTGCCCTCCCACGCCTCCGAGGACGCGGCAATTGGCGTCGTGAACCTCTCCCTGAAGCGTGCGGCCCTCGCGCATGGGGCAGTTCCGCGTCGGCGCGAAGAGGGCCGCATCTTCCGCATCACGCTCCTCATCCAGAGGGCGAAACCGGGCCGACGTTATGCCCAGGGGCGGGAAGAGTTGGGCATCGGCGAAGGCGTCGAGCCGCAGTCCGCTCACTGCGCGGACGACCTCGCCGAGTAAGAGGTAGCCGACATCGCTGTAGGCGTATTGTTCACCGGGGCGCGCCTCCGGGGTCGTGGAGAAAAGTTTCGCCATGCCGCTCGTGGCGGTGGGGGCATCCCGATACAGTTTCGCCCAGGGGGGCAGCCCGGAGGTGTGCGTCAGGAGATGAAACAGCGTCACGCCGGGGAGGTGGGACAGGTCCCGCGCCGGAAAGAATCGCTCCACCGGGTCGGTGAGGCAGAGTTCCCCCACTTCCAGGAGGCGCATCACGGCGGCGGCGGTCGCCAGAGGCTTCGTCAGCGACGCGAGATCGTACCGCGTGGCGAGGGTGACGCGCGGCGAATCATCTCCGGCCAGGCGGCCATACGCCTCCCGCCACAATGGCTGGCCGTGCGCTTCCAGCTCCACCACCGCGCCGGGAATGATTCCCTGGGCGAGGGCGCGGAGCAGGACGCCTTCTGCCCGCTCCAGCGCGGAGCAGGACGCCTTCTGCCCGCTCCAGTTGCGGTGCGCGAACGGAGCGCTCGGCGGCGAGGGCAGCGTCAAGGTTCACGGCGAACCCGGCTCGGAAGGCGGCGCAGGAGCCATCGGTTCGGTATCGGAAGCCGACGCGACGGGACTCACCGGCATGAAGGGCGGCACAAGGGCCGGTTCGGCGAGGGCGGCGAGGTCCTTCACGCGGCTGAGGTAAGCGGCGTCGGTCCCGTCCTTCGTGATGGCGTCGTAGCTGAAGAGGCTGAACCCCTGCGCGCCGAGGCGGCGGGCGGCGATAATCTTCTCCGCGACGCTCTCCGGCGGGATAAGGTACGCGCCGATGCCCGCCCAGACCTGCGTGTTGAACCGATGGGCGACGGCGGCCTCCACCCAGCCGGAGAAACTCGGCGTGTCGGTGTGGTAGGTCATGGGAACAGCGATGTCGAGAATGCCTTCGCGCATCCAGCCGAACCAGTCCTGATTGACGCGATTGTAAGCGTCGGAGCGCTCCCATCCGGCGTAGACGCCCCACGGGATGAGGGCCGCCGAGACCGCCACGTTCGGCTTCATCGCCTTGATGTCGCGGTAAACCCCTCGCACGAGGGTCGTCACGTTGTCGCGGCGCCACTGGTTCCACCGTTCGGGGAACATCGTGGGATAGAGGTCGCGCTGAGGCGCCAGGGCGAGAGCCGCGCGCTGTTCCGGCGAGAGGTCCGGCTCCATCGTTTCGCGGAACCGGGTGAGATCGTCGTCGGAGAAGCCGTAGTCGGCGCCGGGGTAGCGCACGTAGTCAAAATGGATGCCGTCCACATCGTAGCGACGCGCTACATCGAGGAAGACCTCGTGGAGGAAGCGCCGGGCGTCGGGGTTCGCGGGGTCGAGGTAGGCGCCTTCGCGGTCGGGACCGGCGGTCGTGTGAACGGTTCCGTCGCGGTCTGCGAGGAGCCATTCGGGATGAGCGTTCACGAGGTGGCGCGGCGACTTCGGCGGGGCGGTCCCGCTCCAGAGGAAGAAGGTGTTGAGCCAGGCGTGGACCTGAATCCCGGATGCGTGGGCCTCGCGGATGATCTGCGCGAGGGGGTCGAAGTCGTCGGGTTGTGAGGCGAGCGATTCCGAGCGCGGCTCCAGCCCGCCGGTGTACCAGGCGTCGCCGCGCCCCCGCACCTGCACGATGAGGGCGTTGTATCCCTGCTCGCGCGCCAGCGTGACGATGCGATGGACGGCCTCCGGGCTGCTGAGGGCGTAGCGCACCACCCACATGGCGCGGGCTTCGCGGGGCAGGGGGGGAGGGGACACCGGCGTGTTGTCCGCTTTGGAAGATCGGGGGGAGACCGAGGCCATGAGCGTGAGCGCGGCGAGAAGGACGATGCGGCAGAGAGGCATACGGGCGACCGGGGGGAGGGCTGTGGCGAGCGGGGCCGATGAAGCGAGCGAAGGATGCGCCATGACAGTCTAACTGAAAAATCGGTCTGGCCGGATGCTGTCCCGGCTTTCCTCCGCCACAAAGGCCGCGCGTTCCACCGCCGCCCGTAACTCGTCCTCCACGAGAGATGCCAGTTCGATCCGCAGCGCTTCCGGCAACGCCTAAGTCAGCCCATTGAGCGCTTCTCCCGCCGTCCCGCTCGGCGTTCAGGCGTCCCGTTCGGCCTTCAGGCGCTCCAGGAGAGCCTCCACCGTCATCGCGCCGAGGTCGCCGTCGTCGCGTGAGCGGGGCGACACCACGTCCGCCTCCACATCCTTGTCGCCCAGCACCAGCATATACGGGACCTTCTGCACCTGCGCCTCGCGGATTTTGAAGCCCGTCCGCTCGGTGCGCTCGTCCACTTCCACCCGGAATCCTACGGCCCGCAGGGAATTCGCCACCTGCCGAGCGTACTCGTTGTGCCGGTCGGCGATGGGGAGGACGCGGACCTGCTCCGGCGCGAGCCACAGAGGGAACGCCCCCGCGAAATGCTCAATGAGAACGCCGATGAACCGCTCGAACGAGCCAAACGGCGCGCGGTGAATCATGATGGGGCGATGCGCCGCGCCGTCCGCTCCGGTGTATTCGAGGCCGAACCGTTCCGGCAGCACGTAGTCCACCTGCACGGTGCCGAGCTGCCAATGCCGTCCGATGGCGTCGCGCACCATGAAGTCGAGTTTGGGGCCGTAGATGGCGGCTTCCCCCTCCTCCACCGTGTGTTCAAGGTTCAGGTCGCGCACGGCGGCGAGGAGCGCGTTCTGGGACTGCTCCCACGCTTCCGCCGTGCCGACGTACTTGTCCGGCTTGTTGGGGTCTCGCAGGCCGACCCGCGCGGTGTAGGAGAGATTGAGCCGCCCCAGCACGAGCAGCACGAGTTCCACATTGCGCTTAAACTCGTCGGCGAGCTGCTCCGGCGCGAGGAACAGGTGCGCGTCGTCCTGGGTGAAGCCGCGCACGCGGGTGAGGCCGCCCACCTCGCCGCTCTGCTCCCAGCGGTACACCGTGCCGAACTCGGCGAAGCGCAGCGGCAGGTCGCGGTAGCTGCGCGGCTGGCTCTTGTAGATCATGATGTGGAACGGGCAGTTCACCGGCTTGAGGACGAACTCCTCCTTATCCCGGTCCATCGTGGGATACATGCTCTCGGCGTAGGCGACCATATGGCCGGAGGTGCGGAACAGGTCGGCGCGGGCGATGTGCGGCGTCACCACGGGCTGGTAGCCGCGCTTGAGCAGCTCGCCGCGAATGAACTCCTCCAGCGTGTGGCGGAGTTGCGCCCCCTTTGGGAGCCACAGCGGCAGCCCGACTCCCACCTCGCTGGTGACGAGGAAGAGGCCCAGTTCGCGGCCCAGCTTCCGGTGATCGCGCTTTTCGGCCTCCTCCAGCCGGTGAAGGTGCTCTTCCAGCTCCTCCGGCGTGAAGAAGGCGGTCCCGTAAATGCGCTGCAACTGGGGGCGCCTCTCGTCGCCGCGCCAGTACGCCGCCGCCAGCTTGGTTAATTTGAACACCTTCACGTCTTTGGTGTTGGGGACGTGCGGGCCGCGACACCAGTCCACGAAGGCGCCTTTGGGGGTCTCGTGAGTGTAGGCGCTGAACACCTCGTCTTCGGGGGTATCGCGGATTAGCTCCACCTTCAGGGGTTCGCCCCGCTCAGCGAAGAAGCGCTCGGCTTCGGCTTTGGACATCTCGGAGCGCTTGAAGGGGGACGCCTTGCGCTTCACAATCTCGCGCATCCGCTTCTCTATTTTGGGCAGGTCCTCTGGCGTAAAGGGGCGTTCAGTGAGAAAATCGTAATAGAAGCCGTCCTCAATCGCCGGTCCAATGCCGAGTTGCGCGTCGGGGAACAACTCCTTCACGGCGGACGCCATGAGGTGCGCGGCGCTGTGGCGCAACGTGGTAATCGGGTAATCGAGCGCGAGATCGGGCCGCTTCTCGCTTCGTGAGTCGCTCATGGCGTCTTTTTTAGATTCGCTGAGGGTCTCGCTCATGGATGTCGTTCCTTCAGGGGGGCGCGGCGCGGGAAAGAGGTTTCCGAGGTTTCCAGGGAGGATTCCGAGGGGAAAAGGCGGCCTAACAGGAAGCCCCTCACCCGCCGGGGTGAAGGGCCTGGTGGATTGGGTCCGAACGGCTAGCGGAGAACGACGCAGCCAGAACGCGCCGGTTCCTTCATCGTGATTCTAATGAAGGGGCGAAACGGAGTCAAACGCGCGGACGGCTCCGAAATGCCCTCAACCGTTTGCGCGAAGTCGAGCCGGATCAGAACGCCCGCACGAAGTCGAGCCGGGCGGTGGTGAACCGCTTGTCCGGCGTCTGGTCGTTGCTGTCCTTCCACTCCTTCATTTCGCAGGCGAGGACGAGACGATTGTCGTCGGACAGTTCGCGGTTGAGGGAGAGTTTCAGCCAGTGCGTCGGCGTGTCTTCCTTCCACTTTTCGGCCAGGGCAGCCTGGTACACGAGGTCAAGCAGCGTTTTGGGGCCGAAGCTCCCTTTCAGGGCGATGTTCTGGCTCTCGGTCGTCTTGTGGTCCTCGATCCCTTCCAGCCGATTAAAGCCGGCGCTCAGTTTGAGGGTGGGGCTGAGCAGCGCCTCCACGGAAAAGCCATGACCTCGCACGGGACTCACTTTGTAGAACCAGCCGTCACGCACCGCGTCGTTCTGGAACGTTTTCGCGCTGACGAAGAGGCGCTGTGAGAAGCGGTAATCCACGCTGTACCGATATTCGCTCATCTCGGCGCCGTCTTTCGCGCCCATTTTGCGGTACAGAGTGACGAAGCGCAGGCGACGCTTCTCGTCCTGGGAGGTGCTGTACCCCACGGCGTAGGTGGTGAAGGGGTGGCTTTGCAGGTAGCTGGTCTTGCCCAGTTCCAGGAGGAGTTTGCCGCCGAACAGGCCCTGGTCCCACCCCAGCGCCTGCAACATCTTCTCGCGCTGGCCGTTGTTTTTCCGGGTGAGGTAGCTGCCGCGCACTTTGGCGTGGTCTCCCACGGGAGTGGTGACGGCGAGGGCGGTCTCCTTCACGTCGGAGTTGTCCTTCTCGCCCGTGGAGGCGTGATGCTCAGCGACGAGTTCGGTTTTCCCCGCGTTCGCTTCCATGCGCAGGTTCAGTTCACTGGCGGCGCCCGTCTCGGAGTCGTTCCGAGCCAGAAGGTTGCCGGTCACGTTCACTTTAGGCGTCGCCTTCACTGCGAATTCGGTGTTGTTGATCGCCTGACTCTTATCGCCTTCGCTCGTGTCAGTCGTCGTGTTCTTCAGGTTGACTTCGAGCAGCGGAGCGACTTTGGCGCCGAGGGCGATCTGCTGGATCACCTTGACGGCGCCGTTCTCCTTGCGTTCGCCCTGCTCATCAAACGACGCGGTCACGGCCGTCAAATGCCGGGTTTCGGCGTGGAACTTACGGGTGTACGCCGACCGCAGCTCGCCCTTCTCGGTGATGGCGAGCGCGTCTTCCGACCATTGCACGCTGACAAGACGGGCCTGAGTGGCGAACCGCATGCGGCGGGCGCTCTTAACGAAGCCGTCGGAGCGCGATTCAAGTTTCTTCTCATACAGGAGGAGCTGCGGCTTCTTCTGGTCGGTTTCAAAGTGATAGTAGGAAGTCTTCGCCCAGGAGTCGTTCTTGTCGGCGGCGGTTTTGATCGTCTCCTGGTTCACTTCCAGGAGGGCGCCGCCCCTGGTCTGATGCTTCAGGCTGAGCGACTGCTTCATCTGCTTCTTCGTCGCCTCGGTGTCGTTTTCCAGCCGGGTGATCGCCTGCTGTTTAGCGAAGGATAGGGTGGTGTTTTTGCCGGGATTCAGCGTGAGAATCTGGTTCACCGTTCGGCGGGATTCGCCCTTGTCGGTGAGCATCTTCTGAACGACGTTTTGAAGGCTGAGTTGTTTGCTGGGCCGAATCGTGGCGGAAAAGTCAGTGCGTTCGCGCGTTCCCTTCTCTTCACCGACGTTTTGGAAATCGGCCTGCTTCATGTGGCTGAACCCTTCGCCAATTTTGAGGCGGGAGTAGTTCACCTCCACCAGTTTGCCGGTGTAGCCGAACGCCTCCTGGGACGCCTTGCCCTTGTCATCGGAGACCTGGGTGAACTGCACGCGGGAAGTCGCGGATTTACCCAGTTTCATGTCCCCGTTGAAGCCGAGCGTCTGAAGGCCCTGCTCCTTCTGAAGTTTATCAAAGAGCTGCTTCTTCGGGCCATCCTGAAACTGGTTCGCCACCGGCGCGAAGTCGAACCCCTTGCCGACCTTGCGATAGGTGAGGCCGAAAACGCTGTGGCCCACCTTGATGTTATCGAGGCTGTAGGCGTGCAGTTCGTCGGAGGTGGATTCGTCCTTCTTCTGATTCCCGGCGAGTTGGGAGATGAGGGCGGAGCGGGAGTCGCGGGCGCGCTGGAAGGCGGCGAACGGGCCGCTCCCCTTGCGGCTCATGAGCATCATCCCGTTGAAGTTGGCGAAGCCCAGCGACTTCTGGTCCACGGCGAGGCCGGTGATCTGGGAGCCTCCGGCGGTGAGGTTAAGGCCGGGAGCGGTGGCGTACAGGACGCTCAGTTTCTGGCTTTTGGCGAAGCCGGGCGCCCATGAGAACTGGAACGGGCTGCCGTGCTTGTCGTTGTCGGGGCTGTAGCGATACCGCACGGAGAGGGATTCGCTGGGGTCGAGCGGTTGGGTCAGCGTGATCATGCCGGTGGAGGCGTTGAGGAAGTAATCAACGCCGAGTTTGAGGGGGCGCCCGGTGACGCGCACCGACACGCTGCCCGCGACGATGCCGCCGTGGGAGAAGGTGTAGAGGGTTCCACCGTTGCCATGCAGCGTGTCGAAGCCAGGCTTACCGATTGGCTGGGGAGGAGCCTCGGCGGGCTTCGCGTCAGCGGCGGGCTTCGCGTCAGCGGCGGGCTGGACTTCGGGGGACGGATTGGGCGCAGCAGACACATCCGTTTTTGGTTCGGCGACGGCCGCTGACGCGGGAGGCGCTTCGGCTGTCGGAGGCGGTGCGGCGGGCGCTTCGGCTGTCGGAGGCGGCGCGGCGGGCGCTTCGGCTGTCGGAGGCGGCGCGGGATTATCGGCTTGCGCGGCGGAAGCCAGGCCCGTGAGGCCCATTGCCATCAGGCCGAGGGCAATCCACTGGCCCAGGCGCCGGGCAGGGCGGCGGGATCGGCTCAGAAAGTCTGAAACCGAATGGGCGGAAGTGAAAGCGCTGGGACGCCGATGGGAGAAGTCGGAGGGGAGCATCGTTGTCGGGCCGGTGAACGCGAAAATCGTGCGGGGATCGTGTGGGGGCGGGGGGGAAAGACGGCGCCTGCGCCCCCTGATAACTGAGCAATCGGTTGTTTCCTGGTCCTCTTTACCCATAAGCGGATTTAGTGAACCTGGCGGCGGCGAGGGGAATTCCAACCTACTCGTTTGAGGATCAGAGGGATTATTGCAGTGCGGCTTCAATGGGGTTTGAAACCGATGGGGCGTAAAGGTTGCGCGATCTTGTCAGGACGAGTGAGAGGGCGATTCTGTAGCGCGTTGCGAAGGCGGTGTTACCGAACGACAGAGCAGGGCCTTTTCATGGAGGGGGCCGGGCGGTTAAAACCGCTGCAACACCTACACGAAACCCGCCTGCGCGGGTTGGAAGGATCGCTCGTTCGCGGAAGGTTTCGGCATGGCGGGAGTCGGCGAAGGCCGACTTCGTGCGGTGGTTGCAGCGGTTTCAGCCGCCCGGAACTCTGATCCATCCTCCGCCCCCGACGGCCTCTCCCTCGTATGAAAGCGCTTGCGGGCGAAGGCCCCTTAGAACCGTTTGCGGGCGAAGTTCCACTTGATCTGGCGCGCGGTGGAGGCGGTCGTCACGGCGCTGGCGTTGATCTGGTTCACCACTTCGTCCATCACGCGGCGCCGGGCATCGTCCGCCGAACGCGGCTCTGACAGATTGACCAGCGCGTCGGCCACCGGATTGTCCGACCGGGGTGTCCGGGCGACCTCCGTATCCGGCCGGGACACGGGCGGCGCGGCGGGGGGCGCGGGAGTCGGGGCCAGCGCCACCGTTGAAGAGTCTTTCGAGGCGGGTGCGGGAATCGACTCGTACGGCACATCCGGGCTATCCGAGCGAGACCCATGGGAGAGTCGAACCGGGCGCGACAGTTTGCCTTTGGAGAGGCCCGACGCCACCGTCCCCCGTTTCGGGGTCAGACCTGGCGGCGAGACCCGCATGGCGGGCGCGAGGGATTTCGGTCGGGCGATGGCGGAAGCGACTCGGCTGTGAGCGGGCGCCGCCGCGACAGGCGCTCCCACGCGCTCCCCGAAGCGACGGCGGCTCAGGTCGTTCCCCTGCGCCAATTTCGGCGTGCGAGGCGCAAGAAAGTCGGGATGCGGCAGCTTCCGCTTCAAATCGGCGAGGAATTGCTCAAAATCGTTCGGAGTCTCGTCGGCGGAGGGGGCGGCGGGAGTCACGACAGTCGGCGCCTGCTTCACGGGAGGCGCGGGGGCGACCTTCATCGCGCCTTTCTTCTTCGCGGAAGCGACGGCGGCTTTCTTCGCCAGTTCCGACGCCTTCCTCGACTGAGCGACCTGGGGAGCAGGAGGATGAGGCGCGACACCGGGGCGCGGGGCCATGCGCGACGTCAGGGCCACAAGGGCAACCAGACCAGCGGCCAGCGCGGGCGTGAACAGTTCCGGCCGCAGGGCGAGGGCGCGGAACCGCTCCCACACCGATGGCCGATGGGTCGTCAGCGCAAAAATCCGTTCCCGCAGTTCGGGAGGCGGCAGCCGGTCGGGCAGCAGAGCGGTCACGCGCGCGGTCTCCCGCAGCAGGTTCAGCTCGGCCTGGCAGACCGCGCAGCAGGGCAGATGCGCCTCCACCTGCCGACGCTCGGCGGGAGTCGCTTCGTTGTCCAGATAAGCGGACAACAGCATACTATAATCGTCACACAACATTTCAGTCAGCTCTCTGGCGCAGCCATGGCGTCCAGACGGTCTTCCACGCGAACCGCTCCGGCGCCGTGGGGGCCTCATCCGACGCGGCGCGACCTCATCGCCCTCAGGGCCTCATGGCGGCCTCGCGCGTCGTTCACGGTAAGGGGACACCCACCTTCCGCCAATGTTTCATGGTTTCATGACGGAAACTGTTTTCTCATACTCCATGGCGAGCGGGCTTTCCCCTCGGTGACTCCCGCAACCGACCCCTCTGCTTCTTCCGCAGGATAACCCGTTCTTCGGGCGAGAGCCAGCATCTTCCTCTCGCCTCCCGGTGAAGAGGCGAAGTTCAATATAATGGCAGAATAGAGTGCCCCTCTCCGGCTCCCGGCGACAAAGACGAGGTTACGATGGCCACCGACACGAACCCACCCGCCGCCTCCGACGCCCCCCCCGCCGAGGCCCTATCTCCCAACGTAGTCACGTCCCCCGCCGAAGTCTCCTCCCCCAGCGTGATCTCCTCCCACGCCGAAGCCTCCTCCCCCAGCGTGATCTCCTCCCACGCCGAACGATATCTTGAAGCCGTGTACCGCCTCGCCGAACGGGACGCCTACGCATCCGTGACCGAAGTCGCCCGATTCCTCAACGTCTCCCCCGCCTCCGTCAGTGGCATGGTGAAGAAACTCGCCGAACAGGACCTCGTCGAGCACCGGCGCTACCAGGGCGTGAAACTCACCCCGCGCGGGCGGGAGATCGGCGGTGACGCTGTGCGCCGTCACCGCCTCGCCGAACGCCTCCTCACCGACCTGCTGGGCGCCACCTCCGAGCAGGCGCACGAAGAGGCGTACCGCCTGGAAGGCTTCCTGCGCGGCGAGATTGAGGACCGCGTGATGCGCGTGCTGGGCAACCCCCGCACCTGCCCGCACGGCAATCCTCTCGATGTGGAGAGCGTGGAGGACGCGATCACCCTCGCCGAAATCACCGGCGACGGCCCGTTCAAAATCGCCAAAATCCGCTACGACACGCCCCACTTCCTGGAATACCTCCAGTCGCTTGACCTCGTGCCGGACTCGCGGGTCGTCATCGCTCAGCGCGCGCCGTTTGACGGCCCGGTGACCCTCCGCCTGAACAACGCCTCCGAGTGCGTCGTCGGCCTGTCCGTCCTCCGTAACATCTGGGTGACGCCCCCGACCGACGCCTGAAGCCGAGCATCGTTCGCTTCCCCACGCCTGAAGTCGAGCATCGTTCGCTTCCCCACGCCTGAAGCCGAGCATCGTTCGCTTCCCCACGCCTGAAGCCGCTCGCCGCTCCCCTTCGCCGATGAAAGGCCGCCCTTCGTGCCCGACCTTAATCCTGCTGTCAGGCCGGATGAGACTGTGACGCCCCAGCCAGGCGACGCTTTGGTGATCGTGGACGCGCAGAACGACTTCCTGACCGGCGGCGCCCTGGCCGTTCTCCACGGCGACGAGGTCATTCCCGTTTTCAGCCGCTGGGCGCTTCAGTTCGCCGAGCGCGGCCTGCCCGTCGTCGCCACCCGCGACTGGCACCCGGCGACGCACTACTCCTTCCGCGCTCAGGGTGGCCCGTGGCCCCCGCACTGTGTCGCCGACACGTCGGGCGCGCGCTTCGCCCCCGCGCTCGCCCTCCCCGACGACGCGATTTTAATCTCCAAGGCGATCACCGAGGCGACCGACGCCTACTCCGGCTTCGCGGGGACGAACCTCGACGCCCGGCTGAAGGCGCTGGGCGTCCGGCGGCTCTTCGTGGGCGGCCTCGCCACCGATTACTGCGTGCTGAACACCGTGAAGGACGCCCGCGCGCTCGGCTATGAGGTCATCGTCCTGCGGGACGCCATCCGCGCCGTCAACGTCAAACCGGGCGACGGGGCGCGCGCCGAAGCGGAGATGGAAACCCTGGGCGCGATGTTGCTCACTGGCGCGGGGAGGGGGGCGTGAGCGATTCGTATTTCCCTCCCCGCGTATTCCCCTCCGACGCCATGGACCCCACGACGAGCGTCATGCTCACCGATCTCTACCAACTCACGATGCTCCAGGCGTATCATCAGGAGGGGATGACCGACACCGCCGTCTTCGACCTGTACGTGAGGCGCCTGCCGAAACAGCGCGAATTCCTTCTCGCGTGCGGGCTGGAGCAGGCGCTCATTTACCTGGAAAACCTCCACTTCACCCCGGAGGAGCGCGACTGGCTCCAGGACACCGGGCGCTTCACCCGCGACTTCACCAATTCCCTCGCCGACTTCCGCTTCACCGGAGACGTTCACGCCCTGCCGGAGGGGACCGTCTGCTTCCCCGACGAGCCGATCCTCCGCGTGACGGCGCCCCTCCCCGAAGCGCAACTCGTGGAGTCGCGGCTCATCAACCTGATCAACTTTCAGACGATGATCGCTTCCAAGGCCGCCCGCATGGTCCTCATGCGCTCTCACCATGACCTGGTGGACTTCGGCTTCCGACGGGCGCACGGCGCGGAAGCAAGCGTGATGGCGGCGCGGGCGGCCTACGTCGCCGGGTTTGAGGCCACCGCCACCGTGCTGGCCGGGGCGAAACTCGGCATCCCCATCGCGGGAACGATGGCGCACTCCTACATCCTCGCGCACGACTCCGAGGAAGAGGCGTTCGAGCGGTTCGCTCACGCCTTCCCGGATAACGTCGTCCTGCTGATTGACACCTGGGACACCGTGGAGGCGGCCAAAAAGGTGGTAGCCCTGGCGCCCCGCCTGCGCGCCGACGGCATCGAAGTGCAGGCCGTGCGACTCGACAGCGGCGACCTGCTCGACCTGTCGAAGCGGGTCCGCGCCATCCTCGATGACGGCGGTCTGGAAGAGGTGCGCATCATGGCGAGCGGGGACCTGGACGAGTATGAGATGAGCCGCCTCATTGTCCACGGCGCGCCTATTGACACGTTCGGCATCGGGACGCACCTGGTCACGTCGGACGATACGCCGTATCTCAGCGCCGTCTACAAGTTGCAGGAGTACGCGGGCCGCCCGCGTCGCAAGCGCGCCGCCAACAAATCCACCTGGCCGGGCCGCAAGCAGGTCTGGCGCCAGTACGGCCCCGACGGCGTGATGCTCCGGGACATCCTGGGACTGGAGGACGAGGTGATGGAAGGGACGCCGCTGCTCAGTTGCGTTATGCGGGGCGGCAAACGGCTCCCTCGCATGAGTGGGCTGGATATGGCCCGGAGCCATGCGAAGAAGGAACTCGCCCGACTCCCGCCAGAGTTGGAATCGCTGCATAGCGACTCGGCGTACGAGGTGGTCTACTCCGACGCCCTGAAGGCGCTGGCTGAACAGGCCGACCGCGAGACGGAGGAAAGCGACGCGGCGGGTGAAGCCAGTGACGCGGGCTGTCCAGGATGAACGAGGAGAAGGGCGGCCTCACTCGTTACAATGGAGAGCGGAAACGAATCGGGCGCGAGCGGGCGCCCCTCAATGCGGAGGCGAGATGAGCCACACGGTTACGCTAATCCCCGGCGACGGAATCGGCCCGGAAGTCACCGACGCGGCGGTGAGCGTCATCGAAGCCCTGGGGGTGGAGATCGAATGGCACCGTGTGGAGGCGGGCGGCGAGGTCATGGCGCGGTACGGCACGCCCGTCCCCGACCATGTGCTGAACCTGATCCGCAAGGACAAGGTCGCCCTCAAAGGCCCGATCACCACGCCCATCGGCGAAGGGTTCAAGAGCGCGAACGTGACGCTGCGGCAATCCCTGGAACTGTACGCCTGCCTCCGCCCCGTGAAGTCGCTGCCGGAGATCACCTCGCGCTATGAGGATGTGGACCTCGTCGTGGTGCGCGAGAACACCGAGGACCTCTATTCCGGCATCGAGCACCTGATCGTGCCGGGAGTGGCGGAGAGCATCAAGGTGATCACCGCCACCGCCGTGACCCGCATCGCCGAGTTCGCCTTCGAGTACGCTCGCCGCGAGAATCGGAAGAAGATCACCGTAGTGCATAAGGCCAACATCATGAAGATCAGCGACGGCCTCTTCCTCGAATGTACCAAAGTCGTCCGCCGCCGGTACCCAGAGATCGAGTACGAAGAGAAGATTGTGGACAACGTGGCGCTGCAACTCGTGCGCGACCCGTCCCAGTTCGACGTGATGCTCATGGGGAACCTGTACGGCGACATCCTAAGCGACCTGTGCGCGGGCCTTGTCGGCGGGCTGGGCGTGGTGCCGGGCGCGAACCTCGGCGCCGATTACGCCGTTTTCGAGGCGGTCCATGGCAGCGCGCCCGACATCGCCGGTCGGAACAAGGCGAACCCGACGGCCGTGCTGCTCTCCTCGGTCCTCATGCTGCGCCACCTCGGCGAGCGCGACGCGGCGGAGCGGATGGAGGCGGCGGTCCACCGCGCCCTGGGCGACCCCGACGCCCGGACGGCGGACCTTGGCGGGGCGGGAACGACCACCTCCTTCACCGACGCCGTGATCGCCGCCCTGTAACCTGTCACGCCGCCGCCGTCTGTCTCCTCCTCTCTCCCCTTCCGCAGGAGCCGCACCATGCCCCCTCTCACGCCGGACTGGACTCTCCGGGACGCCCAGCGGGCGGTGGACGGCTGGATTCACGACTCCGGCGGGGGCTACTGGCAGGCGTCGTCGCAGATGCTCCGAATCATGGAAGAGACGGGCGAGCTCGCGCGGCTCGTCAATCACCTCCACGGCGAGAAGCCGAAGAAAGCCACCGAAGCCCGGCAGGACCTCCCCGCCGAGATCGGCGACCTCCTCTTCACCCTCATCTGCCTCGCCAACGCCGAAGGGGTGGACCTCCAGGACGCGCTGGAGACGGTCCTCGCCAAGTATCGTCTCCGGGACCGGGATCGCTGGCGCCCCGAATCCCTCCCCGCCGATGAGTGAGGCGCCAGACGCCGCATCCTCCCCCTCTCTCACTCTCGCTTCCCGCCACTTCCACGCCGATAGAGGAGCCGCATGGGCGCCGCTTACACGCCAGGCCTGAAAGTCAGCCCCTGGACCCCCATTGAAACCACCCGCCGCCTGCCGCTCAAAGGCCAGGTCCTCGTCGCCCTCGGCCAGGCCGTCGCACCCGACACCGTGGTCGCCCGCGCCGACCTGCCGGGGCCGCTCCAAACCGTGAAGGTCGCCGCGCAACTGGGCCTGGAGGCCGCCGACGTGGCGAAAACCCTCACCGTCCATGTCGGCGACCGCGTGGAGGTGGGACAGGTCCTCGCGCAGACGCAATCGTTCTTCGGCATGTTCAAAGCGGCGTGCAAATCCCCGGTCGCTGGCGTGGTGGAACTCATCTCGGAGGTGTCGGGCAACGTCGGCGTGCGCGCGGCCCCGCTGCCAGTGGAACTGACGGCCTACCTGAGCGGCGTGGTGGCGGAGGTCCTTCCCGAAGAAGGCGTCGTTATCGGCTCGGAAGGGTCGTTCGTCCAGGGCATCTTCGGCGTGGGCGGCGAGCGGCACGGCCCCGTGCGAGTTCGCGTCGCCTCACCGGAGGAGGACCTGACCGCCGCCGCCCTCACCGAGGAGTGTCGCGGCGCCGTCGTCATCGGAGGCCGTCTTCTCACCGGGGAGGCGGTGCGGAAGGCCGTGGAAGTCGGCGCGGCGGCCCTCGTGGGCGGGGGCATCGTAGACCGCGAGCTCGTCGCCTTCCTCGGCCACGACATCGGCGTCGCCATCACCGGGCAGGAGGAGATTCCGCTCACCCTCATCACCACCGAAGGCTTCGGGGCCATCCCCATGGCGCGCCGCACCTTCGACCTGTTCCGCGCCCTCGAAGGGAAGGCCGCCTCGGTGAACGGGCGCACCCAGATTCGCGCCGGAGTCATCCGCCCCGAAGTCATCGTCCCTCTCCGCCCCGACGAGCGCCCCGATCTCCCACCGGAACCCGCGCGGCAGGACCTCGACCTGGGGACCACCATCCGCCTCATCCGGGAGCCGTACTTCGGGCGGCTCGGCGTGGTGACGGAACTCCCGCCGGAACTGGTGGAAGTCCCCTCCGGCGCCAGAGTCCGCGTCCTCCGCGCCGACCTCCAGGGCGGCGAGCGGGTGACGGTCCCCCGCGCCAACGTCGAAATCGTGTCGGGATGAGGCCGCCGCGCTCCCCTCGCTCCCGCATCAACCTGCCGTTCATCAGAGCGCATGAGCCTCACCTGGCTCTCGGCATACCCAGAGCCTTCCCCTTTGGTCTGACCTTTGCTTTGGCAATAGGGATGACCTTGGTCATGGCCGCTTCCTCCCCTCAGGCCGACCGGGCCACTGTCACGCCGGTGGCGCCGGGGGTCGTCCTGCGGCAGATCGTGAGCGAGGCGCCCCATCCGCCGCGAATCGTCACCACCGTGGAGGTGGACCCGAAGCGGCCCGGTATCCGCATCGGCGCCGAGCTGGGGTTGGATGTGGTGGAGAACGACGGTCCCACCCGTGGCCGCGAAGCCGTCTCTACTCTCGCGCGGCGCAAAGGACTGACGGCGGGCGTCAACGGCGACTTCTTCGTGGGCGGCGCGCCTGTCGGCCTCTGCATCCGGGACGGCGAACTCGTCACGCTGCCGCTGCTCCCGCGCGCCACATGCGCCGTGCTGCCCGGCAACCGCGTCGTCTTCGATTTGCCGAAGACGTCGGCCTCCGTGCGGGTCGTCTCCCGCGCCGCGCCCTCCGCCGATGCGACTCCCGGCGCCGCCTTCCCCCTCACCAGCCTAAACCGGCCTCGCCCCGCCAACAGCCTCATTCTGTACTCCCCGGCGTACGGCCCACGCGCGCTCACCAACAACTCCGGCGTGGAAGCGATCCTTTCCGTCGCCAACGCGCGCCTCCGTCCGGGCGTCACTGTCGCCACCGTGACGGACGTTCGCGCGGGGCAGGGGGGAACGCCGCTCCAGCCGGGCCAACTCGTCCTGTCCGCCCACGGGTCCGCCGCCGCCTTCCTGCGCGCGCTTGTCCCCGGCGACCGGCTGGAGATCACGCTCTCCGTCACGTCGCCGCGCATCCCCGACTGGAAGGCCGTTCGGGACGCGATGGGCGGCGGGCCGTTCCTCGCCCGAGGCGGGCGCGTGGACGTGGACGCGAAGGCCGAGAAATTCCAGTATGACGTGGTGGTGGGGCGCGCGCCGCGCACCGCCCTCGGCGTGAAGCGCGACGGGACCTTCCTCCTCGTGGCGGTGGACGGCCGGCAGCCGCTGAGCGCGGGCCTCACCCTCGACGAACTGGCGCGCCTGATGCTCTCCCTGGGGTGCGACTCGGCGATGAACCTCGACGGCGGCGGCTCCACGGCGATGGCGGTGCGGGGCCTGCGGGTCAACAGCCCGGCGGACGGCTGGGAGCGGTCCGTGGCGCAGACCGTGGCGGTGCGTGCGACGCCGCCGCCTGGCCCTCCGGCCCTCGCCCCCGGCGCGCCGCCGACGTTTCACCTCCTCGCCGACATCCCCGGCCCGTTGAGCGCGGGGCAATCCGTCGCCTTCGAGCTGCGCGACGAGGACGGCGAGGCGCTGCCCCCGGAGACCCCGGCGCTGTGGGGCGTGGAGGGGCCGGTCGGGTTTGTGGACCAGTCGGGGTACTTCACGGCGCGCAAGGTCGGCGCGGGCCGCGTACTGGCTCAGCGCGGCATGGAGACGACGGCGTTCCCCATCACCGTGGTGGCCAGTCGAACGCCCGCGTCGGTGGCCGCGATCTGGTCCCCCTTCGACCCCGCGCGGCCCGATCTGACCACCCTCGCCGTCACCGTGCGAGACGCCAACGGGAACGCCATCCCCGGCCTGACGGTGGACCTGGGGCTGCCGGGAACGACCGGAACGGCGGACACCCTTTCGCGCCCGACGGATGAGACCGGAATCGCGCGCTTCTCCGTGGCCTGGGCGCCGGGAGCGGTGCGCCGCCTCACCGTGACCGCGGGTCCCGTCACCGTCACGTCCTCCGACGCGCCCGGCGGATCATCGCCACAACCGCCCCCGCCGGCGCCCCCGTCTGCCGTTCCGTGAAGCCGTTTTCGGATGGCATGACATCCGCCGCTGAACGCCTCTTCATAACCTTCCCCGAAGCGCCGAAGTAAAAGACGGTGGCTTGCCGTCTCCAGGGAGCGGCGCGCCCCGCGATTCCAACATCCTTTTGAGGCGTGCGCGGGAGATGAGGCGATATGAGACGCAGTGGGCGAATCGGGACGCGGGTTCTGGCGATCCTCGGTATCAGTCTGATGATGTCCGGCTGCGGCCTGGGCGATAAACGATTTGAAGCCCCCGCCGGAGCCACCCCGGAGCAGGCCGTGGGGCTGCGCGACCGCGAACTGAACAACGCAATCCTTCAGGAAGACATTGACGGCGTGATGCGCGTCCTCTCCGACGCCTACCGCAACAGCAAGGGCCAGACCAAGGTGGAGAAGCGGCAGGAGTATGTCGCCGCCTTCCAGCTGAAGGATTACCTCCGCGCGGACATCACC
>JBBRGS010000041.1:0-22896 GCA_038240635.1 Armatimonadota bacterium | reverse complement strand
CGACGCCTGGATTTCTCACGAGGAGCTGATGCCGTGCGTGCGGGGGGGGCTGGAAGTGGCGCGCTCGCTGGACGATTGGGAGGTGGTGGCGCAGTGCGATGCGGGGGGCGCGGGGCCGCTGTTCGCGGGGTACGACGTGGGGCGCAGCGTGCATCCGTCCGAACTGGTCCTGCTGGAGCGCGATAACAACGGCGTTCTGGTGGCGCGGGCGCTGGTGACGCTGCGGAACGCGCCGTTTGAGGCGCAGCACGACACCCTGCGGCGCCTGCTGCGGCATCCGAGACTGACGCGGCTGGCGCTGGACGCCACGGGGATGGGCGCGCCGCTGGCCGAGGGGCTGGCGCGGGAGCATCCGCTGCGCGTGGAGCCGGTGACGTTCACCGCCGCCATGAAGGAACGGCTGGCGGTAGGGCTGAAAGTGGCGTTATCAAAGCGACAGATCGCGCTTCCGGCGGATCGGGAGTTGCTGGCGCAGATACGCTCCATTCGGCGCGTGGCGGGCGAAGGGGGACGCTCTCGGTATGAAGCGGCGCCGGGCGGCCTGGATGAGACCGGAGGCCGCACCCACGGGGATCGGTTCTGGGCGCTGGCGCTGGCGTGGCGCGCAAGCGAATCGGCGGCGACGGGTCCGCTGGTGGCGCGTCGGCTCGGTGCGTGAGCCGGTGGTGGCGCGTCGGCTCGGTGCGTGAGTCGCTGGTGGCGCGTCGGCTCGGTGCGTGATCGAAGCGCAGCGAATGAGGAGACGTGGAGACTGGAGGCGGCGATGCGAGGGAGCGGACTGACCGAGGCGCAGGTGGCGACCTTCCGCGAGGACGGCGCGCTCGTGGCGGAAGGCGTGCTCGCGGAGGCGGACCTCGCGCCGCTGATTGAGGCGTACACCGGCTGGGTGGACCGGCGCGCCCGTCTCCTCCACGCCGAAGGCCGCATCGCCGATTTGTGTGCGGATGCGCCGTTCGAGCGCCGGTTCGCGTTGTTGTACGCGCAGTCGCCGGCCATCGCTCAGGGGATGGATTTGATGGAGGCGCTGCTGCCGGAAGCCTTCGCCTTCATGCGTAACGACCGCCTGCTCGACGCGGTGGAGGCGATCATCGGGCCGGAGATTCTGTGCAGCCCCATCCAGCATCTCCGCGCCAAGCCGCCCGCATCCCTCAGTGGCGAAGGGGCGGGCTTCTTCAATGTGCCGTGGCATCAGGACGCGGGCGTCACGTGGGAGGAAGCCGACGCATCGGAGATTGTGACCTGCTGGATTCCCCTGGTGGACGCAACGGTGGAGAACGGTTGCATGGAGACCCTGCCCGGCGCGTGGAAAGGCGGCTATATGGAGCACCAGGCCGAGGGCGGCACGACGATTCGGCCCGACCTGCTGCCAACGGCGCCGCCGCGCGCGATGCCCGCCCCCAGAGGCTCGGTGATCTTCATGCACCGGCACACGCCGCATCGCTCGACCCCGAACTTTAGCGACACGGTGCGCTGGAGCGTGGATTTACGCTATCAGCCGACCGGCACGCCGACGGGGCGCCCGTTTCATCCGGCGTTTGTGGCGCGCAGTCGCGCCCATCCCGAAACCGTCCTCACCGATGGGAAAACGTGGCGGCGTGAGTGGGAAGAGGCGCGAGCCAAACCGCCAATTCAGGCGCACCGAGTTCGGTAACGGCGCCCCGGAGGGCACAGGCCCAGCCGCGCGCCTTCCGACCTGAGGATCAACAAGAGCGACATTTATGCTGCCGGAGGCCCCGGAGGGCACAGGCCCAGCCGCGCGCCTTCCGACGGATAACCCCGGAGAAGCGCGCGGTGTAGCAATGCCGACACAATGCGGGTTAAATCATCTGTTTTGACGCCGATATGGAACTTAATAGTGGGCGCGGGCGAGCCATCCGTTCACTCCGCCCGCCGTGATTCGCAGAAGCAAAGGACTGCGTTGCGGACCCCTCGCTCACATGGATCCAATTCCGGTTTCATCCACGCTGTTTTGCCCGTCCCCGTAACTGCCTGGCGCTTTATTCGCCTCGCGCCGGTTCTACGACGTCGCCTTCCCCGTTGAGATAGAAGCCCCCCATGTCCTGCTTTCGGCGTTTTCGCGCCCTGAACTGCCTCCGGCGTCGCCCCGCCGTGATGATGTATGGTGGCCTGCTGCTGTTGCTCGTCACCGTCTACACCCTCTCCACGCTGACCATCGGGCGCGGCTTCAATCGGCTGGAGCAGACGGACGCGGAGGAGAATGTCCAGCGGGTCCTCAACGCCTTCAGCGACAGCATCATTCAGTTCCGGCTCATCGCTCTCGATTGGTCAATCTGGACGGATTCGTATCAGTTCATGCGGGACAATAACGCCAAGTACCGCAATGAAAATCTGACGGCGGACGGCCTGAAGCGGATCAATGTGGACCTGATCGCGTATATTCAACGTTCCGGGGCCATACAGTACAGCGGGGCCGTGGATCGGGGCGCCCTGAAGTCGTTAACGCCTCGCCTGAAGCAGTGGTTGCTCGCCGATCCGATGCTGACTCACGCGAATGACACTTCCACGGGCGGCAGCGGAGTCCTGCGCCTGCCGGAAGGGGTCATGGTGGTGGCGTTTTACCCGATTCTGACCGGCGAGGGGAAAGGCCCCAGCCGGGGAATTCTCGTCATGGGGCATTGGGTGAATGACGCCTACTCCTCGAAGATCGCGGCGGTCACGCATCAGGCGGTTCGCCTCATGCAGGCTCCGGCGACGGCGGCCCGGCCCTGGATAGAAGCGCGCGATGACGCCAGCGTCCCTCAGATGATCGCTCATGATCCGATCCAAATCGAGCCTATTGACCGGGAGAATCTCCTGGGCGCCGTGACCGTTCGGGACCTGAACGGCGCAACCGCCTTCACGCTGCAAACTCGTATGCCCCGGAGGGTGTCGGAAGTGGGGCGGGGCAGTTTTCTCTACTTCTTCTCTTGCTTCAGCCTCTTCGCGTTTTGCGCTGTCGGTGGTCTCCTGCGACTGGGCCGGAAGATGGAAGCCGAGAGAGAGAAAGCGGAGGAGCGCCAGGAGCGCCTGGAGGCGGTTGCGACCGGGGCGGGCTGCATCCTCTGGTCGGCCAATGAGTCGGCTGACAATCCTTCGGGGTGGGACCTCACTCTGCTGGAGGAACACGCCGCGCAGGAAGTCCTTCCGTTGTCGTTGGGAGAGGGCGAGACCTGGCGCGAGAAGTGGCGGGCAAGCATCCACATGGAAGACACCGACAGCCTCGCCGCGCTGACTCAGGCGAAAGCCGACGGGGCGACTCATATCCGGCGGGAGTTTCGGTGCCGCAATCGCTTTGGGGCATGGCGCTGGCTGCACGAAGACATCCACCTGATGGCTCACGAGGATGGCGGGCGGGCGGTGGGGGTCTGCGTGGACGTGACGGAGCGGCGACAGGCGGAAGAAGCCGTGCAGCGCAACGAGGAGCGGTTCCGGGCGCTGGTGCGCAACATCGCCGATGTGGTGGCGGTCGTCACCCCGGAGGGCGCCTTCAGGTACGCCAGCCCGTCCGCCGAGGCGCTGCTGGGTTATTCCCCTGACGCGCTGATCGGGCGCTCGTTCACCCCGTTCGTTCAGCCAGGGGACCGGCTCAAGGCGCTTCACCTGCTGAGTCGGGCGGCGGAACTGGAAGACCTGGACGTGTCGGGGGAACTGGTCTTCCTGCGCTCCGATGGCGCCACGCGCTCCTGCCAGGTGACGCTGCGCAACCTGCAACATGAGCCGGGGATTGAAGGCATCATCCTCCACTGCCGGGACATCACCGAGCGCAAGGAGTTTGAGGGCCAGCTGTCGCACCAGGCGTTCCACGACGCGCTCACCGGCCTGCCCAATCGCGTCCTGTTCGTGGAGCGCTTGAAAGGCGCGCTGCTGCGGAGCGAGCGAAGCGGACGGCGCACCGCCGTGGCGTTCCTCGATTTGGACGGCTTTAAGGACATCAACGACAGCCTGGGTCATGAGAGTGGCGACGAACTGCTCAACGAGGTGGCGCAACGGCTGCGGGACGGCGTGCGCTCGGCGGACACCGTGGCCCGCATGGGGGGCGACGAATTCACCCTGCTGCTGGAAGAAGTGACGGACCCGGCGCAGACGATGGAGATCATTGGTCGCCTTTGCCAGCGCATCGCCGAGCCGATCATGGTGCGGGGTCATCAGGTGGTGGTTTCGGCGAGCATCGGCGTCACCTTCAATAATCCGGAGATGAACGGGCCGGAAGATATGCTCCGCGACGCCGACACCGCGATGTACTGGGCGAAGAGCCACGGCAAGAACCGCTCCGTCGTGTTTGACACCAGCATGAACCATCTCGCGCTGGAACGCCTGGAGATGCTGGCCGAGATCCGGCAGGCGCTGGAAACGAAGGAGTTCCGCGTCTTCTACCAGCCGATTGTGGACCTGGAGACGGGCCGCATCACCGAGATGGAAGCCCTGGCGCGGTGGGAACATCCGACGCGCGGTATGGTCTCCCCCGATCAGTTCATCCCGCTGTGCGAGGAGACCGGCCTCATCGTGCCGCTGGGGCTGTAGGTGCTCGAAGAGGCGTGTCGGCGCACCGAGGAACTGCGCCGGACGATCCCGCTGATGCAGGACCTGACGGTGAGTGTCAACCTCTCCACCCGGCAACTGATGCAGGCGGATTTGCTGACCTCCGTGAACCGTATTCTCGAACGCACCGAACTGCCCGCTCAAAATCTCAAACTGGAGATCACCGAGACGGCCATGCTTCAGGACATGGAAAACACTATCCCCCGCCTTCAGGCCCTCCGCAATATGGGCATCCGGATCGCCATGGACGACTTCGGCACCGGCTACTCCTCGATGTCGTACCTCAATCTGCTGCCGCTGGACACGCTGAAGATTGACCGGGCGTTTGTGCAGAAGATTGGCTCCACCGAAGACGCCGACGCCATCGTGAAGACGATGGTGAACCTGGGCAAAATGCTGGGGTTGAAAGTGACCAGCGAAGGCATCGAGACGAATGAGCAAAGCGATTACGTCAGCAGCCTCGGCTGCGACAACGGGCAGGGGTACCTGTTCGCCCGACCGCTCAACGACCTGGCGCTGGAAGACTTCATCGTCGGGTACGCCGAAGCAAAGCCCTCGGCGCCGCAGGACGGCGTTGCGCGGGGCGCCGTGTGAAACGCCGGTCAGTGATTACACACGGCTGCGGGCGCCGCTCGATGGAGGGAGGGTCCGAAGACCCCCGCGTCCATCGAGCGGCGCCCGCGATTTCATGGCGCTCCGGTGAGACGGATGCTTAACCGAAGCCCGGATCGAGGCCGACGGAGACGCGCAGCAGCTTCACCACGTCCGATACCGTGAGTTTGCCGTCCCCGAACGCCGCGCCGTTGTTGATCCCGGTTCCCGGAGCGGGAGCCACGTCGCCGTTGAGGAGTTGCAGGTTGTCCAGCGTCGCCAATCCGACCGCCGCTTTCAGCCCCACGATGGCGTCCTGCACGTTGATCGCGCCGTCGCCGTTGAGGTCCCCGTATTTGGGCATCACGATCATGAAGAGCCTGCTGGTGAGTTCGGTCACTTTCGGGGTACTCGTGTCATCGAAGGTGACGGAGAGGGCGCCGACGGGGGAGCCATCGTCCGGATCAACGGCGTTGGTGATGAGGGGAAGTTTCCCCCCGCTGCCCCTCACGACCGTCCATACCGTGGGAGGCTCGGATTGGAGCGGCCCGCCCCCCCTGCCCGCCAGGTTCCCTCCGCCCTGCGCGACGATGGTCCCTCCGTCCTGCCCGATCAATGTCGCCCCGTCATTGCTGAGGAAGCATCCCCCGCACTGGCCGACGATGGTCCCGCCGTCCTGCCCGATCAGCGTCCCCCCATCCTGGCCGATGAGCGGCGAGTGATCAGGCGAGATCAGGCGAACTCCGGGACCCAGGGCGATACCGGCCAGCAGGGGCAGGGCTTTACCGGGCACGGAGGAAAGGGGTACTCTGGCCGTCAAATTCACCGACATGCCGGGCGCCGCGCTCACCATGTTGATGCCGTATAGTTTGGCCAGGATGTAGTCTCTAACCTTCAGAGCCGCTTCCTGGGCTTGTTTGACGAACAATTGCTGGTATTCCGCCACCGTGAGGACCGCCGGTTCGGTCCCGGAGTTCGTCACGGTCGCCTCCACGCTGGACAGCAGCTTGAAATTCCTTTTCCCTGGGGTGGTCGCCGTCGCCGTTCCGCCGGGCGGGGCGGTCGCCACCGCGTAGTTCGTTACCTGGAGCAGCCGCCGGGGGGTGATTTGATCCCCTGTCGCCACCTGGATGTCCACGAGTCCCTCGGACGACAGGTAAGCGGCGTTCAGCGACGCCGTCAGTTCCGTCGGGCTGACGTAAGTGGAGGCGCCGCCGGTGATCGGATGCCCGTTCACGTACACCCGCGAGTCGGTGGTGAAGTTCGTCCCTTTCACATCCACGATGAGGAACCCGGTCCCGTCCACTCCGTCCACGTGAACGACGGCGGGGCTGATCGAGGTGAGAGTCTGGAACACCGTTCCCGGCGTGACCTGTGCGGGCATACTCCAGTTGAGGGTGACGAGGCCCCCTTTCCTTTGGTAGCCGTCCACCACGATGTAGTAGGTCTGTCCCTGGGTGGCGTGGAAGCGGATTTTGCTCAGGCTGGCGGCGGAATCGTCGTTGCCGGCGACGGTGAGGAAGGTGTCGTAGGTCGGGACGGGGTCGGAGGAGTAGGCGGCCATCAGCGTATCGAAGGCGCTGCCGTTCGAATTGAATTCCACGGCTTCGGTGTAAGGAGCGGTCCACTTATACCAGATTGACCGTCCCCCGTGCCGACCGCCGTAGAGGGGTTCGGCCTGTCCCGCTTTCAGGAAGGGGTACTGCTCCGTCGCCGCGACACTGTTGCCTAAAACTGCGCCCTTCGCACCAGTGAGCGTCTGCGCGTCCGCGATATTATCGTTGGCGGGAGGCGAAGGAACCGAAGGAACGACATAGATCCCGTCGTCTTTGACCTCGAACGCGCCGCCCGATTTGGACGTGAAGTCTGCCGTGCGGGTTACGTCCGGTCCCCAGGCGATCATCCGATAGGCGTCGGTGGCGCCCAGGGCATCGCTGGAGACGAGGCGGACGTTTAACGCTCCATCCAGTACGGAATGGCTGGCCGGGTCGAAGGTGATCGGAGGATGAGCGTTGTCCGCATGGAGCGTTGCAATGCCAAGATTCAGCGTCCCTCCGCTCAGCACAGTGAAGATTCCGTACTGGGCCACATGGATGCCCTGAAGAGAAGCGTCCACCGTAACCGAGCCGTTCAGGGTGAGATTTCCATTTTGCTGCACACTGATCGTGCCCCCGCCCTGGAATTCCGTCCCGTCGTTCAGGGTGTAAGGGCCGCCCCCTTTGAAATCCAGCTCGGCGCCGGTAGAAATTTTGAAGGGACCGTTGCCGGTACCCGGTCCGAGAGATAGGATGCCGCTTTCTACATTCACTCTGCCGGTGTTGTTGAAATCGACGCAGAGCTGTTGTTGACCTTGATAGAGACTGCAAAAATCGGTCGTGACCCCTCCGCGCTCAATGAAAGTTCCACTATTATTAAATTTGCCAATCGCACTATTGTTAGGCCCAAAGAAGGATGGGGCGCTGGCGATGAACGTGCCGAAATTATTGAAGACAAACCCCGGCGCAGTTCCGAACCAGAGTCCAGTCCCGGTCCAGGTCGTGGTCCCGTAATTATTGATCGGACATTCGAGGATTTTAGCTCCGGCGCCGCTGATGTTGAACTGAGAGCCTGGCGGGAGATCAACCTCCTTCAAATTGTAATGGCCTAAATAGCTGGGGGAGGAGATGTCTTTATTGTCAGCCGACCAGTTGAAGATGCCCGTCACGGTGCGGGAGTGAGTATTGGTGTCTGCCGGAGAGGTATCAGCATTGATGACGCCCATCAGATTCATGTTTTTGACGGTGACGTTGGTGTGCAGGAAGACCGAGCTGCCGGGGACACCGTTTCCGTGAATGGTCACCGTGTCTGCGGCGCCGGGGACGCCCTCCGGTTCCCAGTTGATTGGATTCTCCCACGCCTCGTTCGCTCCAGCTTTAAAGCTGTTCGTCTCCGGAAGATATCCATCTGTGAAGGTGTAGTCGGTCGCGTGGGCCTTGCAAGTCCAGGAAACCAGCAGGCCGAGAAACAAGAATACTTTCAACCGCTTGTTAACGTGGGACATCAGGGCGGCGCTCCGATTCATCGATGCGGTGTTTCAGGGAGCCGACCCTTCCACCTCCCGGTGGTACGTATCGGCGTGGACTCTGCGGCTGCTTGAGGCGCGGAAAGGCCAATGTCGAGGGAGCTATGGGCTACCAGAGTACCCCTTCGCTATAACAGCGGACAGGGGTATAGTGTAGAGCAAGGAACCTATCCAAAGCAAGGATGGACCGAATTCCGAAAGACCTGACATTGTACTCCGAAGCCCGTCCCTCGGCGCCGCAGGACGGCGTTGCGCGGGGCGCCGTGTAAAACAAAACGCCGGTCAGGGATTACACACGGCTGGAGGCGCCGCTCGATGGACGCGGGGGACTTCGGTCCTCCCTCCATCGAGCGGCGCCCGTGAGTTCATGGCGCTCCGGTGAGACGGGCGGTTAGCCGAAGCCCGGATCGAGGCCGACGGCGACGCGGAGGATCTTCACCACGTCCCGCACGTTCACCTGGGCGTCATGGTTCACGTCCGCCGCGGTCGTTTGAACGGGCGTCAGCGTCACGAGATGGACGGAGGCCTGGAGCGCGAGGACCGCGTCCTGCACGTTGATATGGGTGTCGGCGTTCACGTCGCCCAGCGTGACCGCCTCTTCGCAGGCGTCGCCGATGCCGTTGCCGTTCGCGTCGGCCTGGTCAGTGTTGGCGTCCACCGGGCAGTTGTCCGCTGCGTTGGGGATGCCGTCTCCATCGGCGTCGGGAACGCCCAGCGTCAGCGCCTGGTAATCGGCGTCGGTGGTCTCCGCGTCGGTGTCCGTGGCGGTGAGGTGCATGCCGTCGGCGTAGTCGGGCGAGCCACGGAAGTTGTAGATCAGGTTGTCCCAGTCGTTGAAGCTCCTGAGGAGTTGTCCAGGGCTGGCGCTTTTGCGGTTCGTGCCGGTGAAGTTGGCGTCGCTGGCGATGTCGGCTTCAATCGTCCCGTTCAGGTTCCAGTCAATGGCTCCGGCGAGGGGAGTCAGGTGATCGTAGCCGTCGGCGGTTCCACTGAAGAGGGTGAGGACGCCGCCCAGAGTCCCCAGTCCGTCGGCTTCATTCAGGTGACTCTCGTCCATGTTCGGCAGGGCCTGGCGGGAGTAGTCGAGGACGCGATTTTCGCGGCAGGCTTCGAGGGCGGGGCCGGTTTTCTGAGGCAGGCTCAGGCATGGGAAGCCGCCAAGGGCGCCGGGCGTTACCCCGGCGGTGTTGAACTGGCGGGAGTAGCTCATGACGCTGACGTAATTGGGCTTGGCGTTGATGTCGTCCTGGCCCCCGTGGTGGATGCCCAGCGAGTGGCCAAATTCGTGCATGAGCGTTCCGGCCACGAGGTCGTCCCATTCCGTGGTGAAGCCGGTGGTCCATTGTTTGCCGGTGTTCTTCGCCATCACCGCGAAGCCGCCTTTGTCGGTGGTCCCCGCCGTCGGCTTGCCCAGCGTCACCATGAAGTCGTTGCCGGGCAGTTCGCTGATGCCGGACGATCCCGCGATGTCGGCCTGGTCGTGCCCCATGATCGCGTAGCGAAACGCCTGGCGCCGGGCGGCAAGGCGGTAGACCCAGTTGGCCGACGCGCGGTCGAACGCCAGCCCGAAGTACCCTTTGGGATTCGCCAGGGTCCCGTTCTTGATCTGATCAAACGTGCCCGCCGGCGCTACCGTCAGTTTGGGGTCCACGCTGTCCATCTTCAGAGGCGAGATTTCCGGCACGGCTTCATCCACCATCAGGTGCAGGTGAATGCCCGTCGAGCCGTCGGGGTTGGGGATCGGCGCGTTGGCGAAGGCGGCGCTCACGGCGTCCAGGGCGGCCTGGGACGGCTTATGATCGTGGTCGGAAGCCTTCATGTAGTCCAGTTCGACGAACAGGTCCTTGTGGCTGGGGTCGGCGCCGAGGGCCTTGAGGTCGAGGTCCACCACGCCGTCGCCGTTGACATCGATGCCGTTGGTTTCCCAGGCGTCGGGGAGGCCATCGCCGTCGCTGTCGAGGGCGCTGTTGGAGGTGTCCTTGTGCGCCACGGTGAGGCCGGAGAGGAGGGTATAGGTGAGGTCGGTGTCAATCAATTTGATCTTTTCCAGCGTGAAGTCGCCATACAGGTCGGGGATGATAAACCGTTGCTTGTCGAGACGGATTTTATCTCCCTGAAACACGTTCACGGTGGTGTCGTTGTTGATGGTGTCGGTATACCCCGCCTCGGAGGTGTAGTCGCGGAGATCGGTGTTGCCGAACAGGCCTCGCGTGATGACGTGGCCGCCGGAAAAGTCGAACTCGATGGTCACATAAGAGTTGGGCGGCCCCAGTCCCCGATAGGTGTTCAGGAGGGTGTGAATTTCGGTGACGTGGGAGAGGCCCGGCGGAATGTTGATCGTCAGGACGCGCGGGTTGCCGGGCATGTCGTAGGAGAACCAGACGTTGAGGGACCGCCGGGGGATGATAAACGGTACGCCGCCCAGCGTGAGGGCGCCCTGCGGGAAGTCGGCGTTCAGGCGCTGAAGATGGTAGTTAGCCTGATCAAGGAAGTCAATCGGCTGATAGAGGATGCCCGGCGTATACGACACCCGCACGTCCACATACGCCTGGCCACCCCGGTCCACGGCGCGCACGGCGAGGAGATTCGGCCCCGGCTTGAGGAGGTTGTCGGGGGCGTCAAAGGAGAAACTGTCGCGTTCGGCGCAGCCTTCGTGGGTCTTGACGCCGCCGGAGATGTCCACGCCGTTGAGGAAGACCTGGATGTCGTTGTCAATGGCGGCGTACACCTTCAGCCCGTGCGCACCGGCTGGCAGGTCGAACGATTTTCGCAGCAGCAGATCGTTGTTGCCCGCCCAGGGCGTTTTGTTGTCAATCGGGTTCACGAGCGGGCAGTTGCCATTGCCGAAGCCCGCGTCTCCGGTCGCGAAGGCGGTGTCGTCGAAGGTCGTCGCTTCAAAGCCCGCGCCGGTTCCGGTGGCGACCTGCGCGTACTTGTAGCCGGTCGCCAGATACGGGATCGCTGTGACGGGAGCGGCCTGCTGCCCCGCGCCGGGGATCGTCGGGAAGTCGGCGGCGGTCCCTTCGTTCACCTGAACGTTGAAGGAGCCGGAGTTGTTAAGCCAGCCGTAGCCGTCCATCGTGCCCAGGTAGAGGCGGGTGGCCCCCTGCGGGACGGTGATGCGCGTCTGTCCTCCCCGGTCGGTGAAGCCGTCGCCGATGAAAAAGACCTGCTTGAGGTCCGGCTCCAGGGCGGGGAAGTTTCGCAGCGGAAGATACGAGAAATCGAGGGGATCGGGCGCCGGGGAGGCGTTGGGCGCGTCCGGCCCCACGAAAACGCCCATGAGGCTGTTGATGGGGGCGGTGACACCGCTGAGGCCGTTTTCCGCGCCGCCGGAGTGGGCGGTCAGTTGGTCGGCCCCGTCCGGCCCCGTGCCGTAACTGCCCCCGGAGTAATCCACAGAGCCGGTCGCCTGAACGGTGATGAGGTCGCCCGGCGTCATCGGCAGCCCCGACGCCAGGACCGGCGATTGAGCCGGAGCGAGGTCTCCGCTGCTCGCCCCGGAGCCGTCGGGCATCCCCGCCAGCCAGGGGTCCGCCATGCCGAGGACCGTGACCTGCGTGGAGGTCGCGGCCCAGGCGACAGGAGAGGCGAGCGCTGAAAGGGTCAGCGCCACCAGAAAGGTCTTCATGGCGACTCGGCGACCGGGCTTAGCCGGAAACGAGCGCGAGACATGAAATTGGATCACCTCTACCCACCTTTTCGTCAAAGGGGGCGGAGAGAACAGGATTGACCGCTTCACAAGAGACACGGCGGAGACACGGTCACATGAGATAGGCGTCCCCTCACTCGGAGGAGAGCGTCGCGTCCATAGCGCCGGTTTGTCAGAACTCCTAAGCCGATCCCGCGATCCCACTCCCCACCCTGATGCGACCGGCCTCCCCCGAAGCCACTTGAATGGGGAGAGTATAGCAAAGTTTCGGTCGCTGCAATTGATAAAGCGCCTGATCCGGTGTGGGGAGTGGGAGGCGTTTCGGGTTCAGGCCGGTCGGGCGCCGCTCAACGCCGCGACCGGCTCGGCGTCATCCGCCACTTTTGCCGTGCGCTTCCTCGGCGGCCTCGCCCAGTTCCACGATGTCGCCCGGCTGGAACAGGATGCCCTGAAGGATGGCGCGCCACTGCGGCTTTTTGCGCAGGAGGAACTCCAGGTCCATCCCGAAGTGCTTGAACTCTTCGGACTGCGCGTTTTTCATGATCGCCTTCGCGTCGGGGTCGGTTTCCACGCTGATGCGCTGCTCGTACCAGTCAATCGCTTCGGCTTCCTCGATGAGGCCGATGATCATGCGGGCGAAGGTGCGCATTTCGGGCGACAGTTCGTGAGCGGGTTCGTGATACTGGTCAAATCCCATCAGGGATACCTCCGTGAAGTGAAGACATCAGCGAGAGAGGGCGCAGAGTGTTCCCATCCGGGCGAAGCCTGCCGGGCGATTAAGCGATTGAAATCGCGGCTGCCACAACACAACATCGGCCGGCGCCGACGCGCAGGTCTCCCCGGCGCCTGAGTCCGCGAAGGCGGACTTCGTGTCCCGGTTGCCGTGACTTCAGTCGCCCGGCCTCCCAACTCCTGCGGCGCCTCGGAAAACTGTACCTGTCCACTGCGGAGCGAATCAATCCTGAGTCAGCGCGCAGAGGGGCGGAATGTTTATGACGAGCCGCCTCACGGTTCCGTCTCAGCATTTCGCAGCCGCTCTCGCAGAAAGCGCGCGGTCTCATCCATCCCGACACACCCTTCCGCGAGAGCGGCGTCGGCGCGGGCGATCCAGTGAGCGTCCTCAAAGCGGCGCAGGCGTTCAAACTCCTCCACATCAAGAATGACGGCAGAGTCTAGACTTTGACAGCGGAGTTTGATATCCTTCTGTTTATTCGTTAGTATATATGCCTTTCGGCTCCCAGGTAATCACTTCTGATGAAGCGCCAATGGGGTAACGATCACAAGCTGCCTTAAGACACGAGACATATAGTTTTTCCGATACACCGACATTTCGGAAGTCAAAATACATCTTATCACTTTTTATATACTCAGAATTGGCTTTAAAAGCATCGAGGATATGCAAAATGACTTCTTCTCTTGAGTAGTCTCCATCATTGTAGATGTCGCTATGCATCCCGCCATAGCTCGCAGACGGAGAGGGAAGAAGGGTTATATTGACCCTTGGGTAGAGAGTGCCTGTTTCCTGGGCGCGATTGACGGTCATCAAAAAATCATTACGATGTCCGACGCTAAATCCACCGGCAAATTCAATATTGGCGCACGCTACGGTGAGACCCGGCATGGCGATAGAGATATAATGGCAGGCGCCATCCTTGAGTAATGGAGTGAAGTTGATGTCAACTTCTCGTTTTAGACACAACATATCGGACACCTTTCTACTAAATTAGTTTCTCGTTTTTCTGAGGATAAACCAGGTGACTATTCGATCATCATCATCTCTTTTATTTCGTTCACGACGAACTTTACCGGTTGACAATAATTCAAATCCGTTCGAGGTAAGGATGTTCAGTAAAATATAAATTTCTGCAATTGAGAGGTATTCAGAAAAACGCCCTAAAGAACTCTTCACCGTGAAATCAGCTCTGCTTCGAGGGGACTCAAGAGGTTGAATTTCCAAATCTATGATTTGACAGTCAAGCATTTTTAGATAATATTGTTTTCGTTCCTCTCTCTCCTTATTTTCATTATCAATCATCGTCTGCTGCATTGGGGTTGGTCGGGTATTTGGGGCATCACTTGTTATAAGTAAGGAGCGAAAAACCTCTTCACAGAGCAAATCAAGGTCTCGAAATAGGTCAGCGGTGTTTTTAGGGTTTGATGGATTATCGCTCATTAGTCCTCATCCTCTCGTCTAGTCCTGTCAAGGCCATTATATCCACTTTGGATAAAATGTCCAATAGAATACGTGTTGTCGGTCTTGCAGGAGACTCAAAGCCGGTCACTCGCCGTTGGGCAGTACGACCTTCATCCCTTCCTTAAACGTGAACACCGCCACGATCATGGCCGCCGTCATGAAGACGCCCGCCGCGCGGAACGGGGCGCCGGGGTTCACGTTCTCGTACAGCCACCCGCCCAGCGCCGGGCCGATCATCGCGCCCATGCCCTGCGCCGTCGCCACCGCGCCCACAATCAGGCCCTCCTTCCCCTCCGGCGCGATCTCCGTGATGAGCGCGAGGCCTGCCGGGGACGCGATGAGGAACCCAATCACCAGAGGCACGATGACGATGGAGATCGAGAGGATGGTGGTGGCGTGCGGAATGATGAAAAACGACACTCCCGCGATCCCCAGCCCGGTGCAGACCGATTTCACCTTGCCCCAGCGTCCGCCCAGCCAGCCGAGCGGCAGCGCCAGCAGCACAATGGCGATGCCCGGTCCCGCCATGATTTTGGTGAGGCCGCTCTCCGCCACGCCGAGGACTTCGTGGATGTACACCACGATGACGCCGTTGAGGATATTGGTCCCCGTCGCCTGAAGGAACGAGACGACCATCATCACCAGCAGCACGCGGCTGCTCACGGCGAGCTCCAGCGACTCCCGCCAACCGAGCGGTTCCGCCACCGCCGCCGGGCCGTCGGTGTGACCCGCTCCCAGATGGGCGTGAGCGGGGTCCTTGGTGTTTTGGATCGTGAAGAGGGAGAGGACGGCGGCCACCATGAAGACGCCGCTGATGACGAGGAAAATCTGGATGTTGTGGCCCGTCAGTTGAAAGACGAGGCTGTAGGTCCCCAGCGCCAGCGCGATCCCCAGCATATAAATCATGTTGAAGACGCTCATGGCGCCCATGCGCTCCTTGCTGGAGGTCATGGCCGCCACGGACGCGAGGAGGCACGGCCACAACGCCGCCGCGCCCACGCCGTCCAGCGCCCGCAGGGGAAAGAAGACCCATGGCTTGTCCACAATCCGCATGAGGAGGGGGGTGGCGGAGCAGATGATGAGGCCCAGCACGATGAAACGCTTGCGGCCATACCGGTCGCCGCTCCACCCAAACAGCGGCTTGAACGCGGTCTCCGCCACGAGAAAGGTGGAGATGACGAGGCCGATGAGCGACATCGGGGCGCCCAGCCCCTGCGGCGGCGGCTCCTTGAGGTACACGGGCAGGACGCAGACGTTCATGATGGCGTAGCCCCACTCGGCGAAGAGCGCCACCACGATAAGCGGCCACAATCGGGCCATGACGCCACTCATTTCCCCCGCCATCCGCTTCAGCAGCCGCATCGAGTCCGCGCCATCCCTTCTTCCCGCGTCTTCGGGAGGGCGCCCGCTCGCCACGAGACGCCATGCCCCACGCCAGTGTGGAGACCCTCACACGGCATTATACCCGACGCTCCCCATGGCAACCCTCGAAGGCGCAGTCACCGGCGCCAAAGGAGGCTACAAAGGCCGAAGGCGCGGCCACTCCGTCTCCACGCCGCGAGCGCGCAGGCGCGCCTGAAACTCCTCCAGCCGGTCGGGGCTGTTTCGGATGGCGCGCGGCGCCTCCCCGGTGTCGAGGCACTGCACGGCGAGCATCCCCGCCGCCTCCCCGATATTCCACTCCACCGGGTGCAGCCGGTAGCAGCCGTTCGTCAGGTGGGTCACGCCGAGATTTTTGCACGCGGGAAGCAGGTTCTCCATCCGCACGGGAATCAGCGCGCCCAGCGGGATTTGGAATGGCAGGCTGCTGATGTCAATGTAGTTATCCCCCCCGCTGGACGGGTGCAGGTCCATCCGGTACGCCCCGACGCCCACCGAATCGGGGAAAACTTCCGCCGTCACCTCCTCCAGCGACAGGCCCGTCACCGCACAGCGCGCCTCCGTGCCGACGTGCTGCTCCACCACGATGAACTCGGCTCGAATGCGTCGCGATTCCCGGATGTACGGCTGCCGCGCGAGGCCGTCCGCCGTGTCGGTCACGTCGGGGCGCAGGCGGAGTCCCGGCCACCCGACGCCGCCGTCGGTACGGGGCGCCTCGGTCTGGAGCCAGTACAGCAGCGAGAGGCTGAGTTGTTTCGCCTGGGCGAGATGCGTCGCCTTCTCCGCCTCGCTCACGCCGATGAGATTACCGAGCAGGTAATCGTTCTGCGGCCAGTTGACGAGGCACACGTCGCTGGGTATCGCGCCATCGTTGAAAGCGGAGCGGTTGAGGATACGGCGGTAGAGCCAGAGGCCGCTCGCTTCACCGGACGATTCGCGGATCGGGTCGAAGACGAACTCGCGAGGTTGGCGGGTGATGTAGTGGCAGCCGGTGAAGGAGAGCAACGGGCCGGTCCATGGAGGAGTCATCGCGGGGAGGTAGTCGCGCCAGAAGGCGTACGAGTCGGGCCGAGTGAGGTGCGGCTCCAGGTCGGGACGATGCTCCATGGCGAAGCAGACGGTGAACGCCTGCTGATTGCGCGGCTGGGCCTCCGCCGGTGCGTGAGGCTCGCCCGTCTCGCGCTGGGACTCGAAGCCGGTGACGTATTCCGCGCCGCACAGTTCCAGCAGGTCGCCCAACTCGGTGGCGTCGAGGACGTAGGGCGCCCGGAGGACGAGGACGTGTCCCGTGCGGGTATCGCTCACCTTGACGGCGGTCACGCGGTCGCCAGCGGTTTCGGCGGCGAGGGGGATGGCGTGGTGGAGGATGCGGACCCGCCCGGCGGCGACGTGCGGGGCGAGCATCTCGTGGAGGACGGCGAGGGCGGCGCGCGGTTCGTGGCACAGCCCGGAGACGGTTCCGCCGCCGGGGTTGAGGTACGGCTGTTCGCGGGCGGCGGCGGTCAGCGGGTAGTTGCGCCGGTAATAGTCGCGCACGCCGTTGCGGAAGCGGCGGTAGTCGCGGGTGCAGCCGAACTGTTCAATCCAGGGGTGTTCATCAGGGGGGACCGCCTGCGCGGTGAGTTGGCCGCCGATACGGTCGGTCTCCTCAGTGAGGAGGACGGTGCGCCCGGATTGGGCCGCCGCGAGGGCCGCCGCGCACCCGCCCACCCCTCCCCCTACGATGAGGAGGTCCGCCGTGAGTTCGGTTGACGTAAGGTCAGGGTTCATTCAGCAGGTCCAGGAGGTATTGTTGTGGAGCGGGGGTATTTCGTGATGACTCCACCCATCCAGGAAGAAACAGACATCGCGGGTCCGCCCGATAGCGGGAAGCAGGCGATCCTTGTGGGTCGGATCCTCGGCATTCATTTGTCCGGTGGCACGAGGCGGTAATGCTTTTCCTCCGTCATCGCGACGCCGTTTTCCCCATCCGCAAACTCGAAGAGGGCGATAAGATCATCCTTCATAAATTGCGCGGCAATGGGCCGACAAATCAGATCAGGGAATCGGTGAGAGCACAGGGCGAAGTCCTGTTCAATCTGCACCACGTTGAGGCGGTCGGTTCCGCCCTTCGCCTGCACCGGAAAGACGTAGCGCTCGCCCTGGCGATCCACTCCGATGTACAGTTCGTCGGTCTCTACCTGCCCGATGTCCGGCACGGTGGTTCGCAGATGGTTTTGGAGGGAGTAGCAGGTCACTCCCGTAAAGATGTCGATGAGGCGGTTGTATCGAAGACGCGCAAGGAGGGCCTGCTCGTCATTCAAGGAGTATAGAGCGACCAGGCCGGGAGTACTGTCGAGAACCTCCGTTTCGATCATAAGAGGGTTCGGAACAATGGGTTGATCCACCACCGCGACGAACCGATACAGGCCGCGGCCACTCGGTCGAATAATCCACACTTTACCGTCCGGCGCCCGTTCCTTCACCGATTCGGGGAGAGCCGCGCGATACCGGAAGCTGTAGACCACATCCCCCAGATTCCTGGGAATGTCGATGCCGAGTTCCTCAGCGGCCTGCTGGATTTCCTTCCGCTCAAACGGCACTTCCTCCGCGCCCTCTTTATAAAGGGCGTCGAATATCCGCTCGATGATTCGCCCATAACGGTTCTGACGACCGACCTGTTGCCTTGACATTCCTTCAGCCTTCCTAACCATGTAAACCGCTCTGGCCTTTACCGGGCCACCGGAGGACGACGACTTCCTCCCTCAACTGCTCCCGCGTCGTTGTGGACAGGCGGGTGCGGAAGAGGTCGATGCGGACCACTTCGTACCCCAGACCTTCGGCAATCTCCGCGAGTAGTTGGCCCGTGCGAATCATGACCCTCAGATAAGAGGCCTGGTCGCCCACCACATAAGCCAGTTGCGCCCCTGGCCTGAGCGCTCCCCGTAGTTCCGCAAGGTGCCGTGCCATCCCTCCAAAGTAGAGTTTGGCGACCCGATGATAGAGCCGCTCGAAGCCCGAAGTCTTCCCCAGTTCCAGCCGCCGCGCCTCAATCGCCTGGGCAATGCGCTGAATTTCGGCGTGATGCGACACCCATGTGTCGTCGTCATCCTCTTTGTAAACGCTCCGGGTGTTCGACCGCACGAAGCTCTTCTTCAACGCGCGGAGATCGGCCTTGTTCTGGATGAAGCCTAACAGGACTAATTCCAGCCGCGTGGTGCGGGTGTAATCCTTCTCGTTCGGGTAGGGAGGCGACGTGATGACCGCGTCCACAGTACCCCGGCCCACGGCGGAGAGGAGGGACCGGGCATCTCCCAGGTGAACAGTGGAGGGAGTCTCCCGTCTCCCTTCCAGTCGGCAGAGGTCGTCCGCCATCGCCCTCACCGCAGCGAGCCAGGGCGCCAGAACCGGCGCGTCAGGTTTCATGGGGCCGACCCCCACCTCCGGCCCAAAATGAAGATTGCTGATGCAGAACATGAGGGACTTCGCCAAAGCAAGCAGTTCATGGCTCTGATACCGCTCATCGGCGCGTTCCCGGAGACAGTCCAGCAGGACAAGCGTCTTGTGAAGCGGGAGGGGACTGATGCTGTCCTTCAGGAGAAGCTTCACCTGGTCGGCGGGGGGAGTTCGCAAAGTCGGGCCATGAGAGTCCAGCGCAGGGAAGAGGGTCTCGTCGGGGATGCCCTCGGCCTCTAATCGTTCCTCCGCCTCCGCCGCCACAGCGCGGGCGTGCTTTATGAGACCATCCGGGTCGGGGGTCCAGTCAGTCTTGACGCGAGTGGCGAAGTGGGCGACGGGATTCGCCTCCACCCCGATGGAGGGAATTCCCAGCTTCCTGCACTCCACGAGGGTGGTGCCTGTTCCGCAGAAGGGATCAAGAACGACATGATCGCCCGTCATACCGAAGGACTGGAGATACTCACGCACCAGATGCGGTGGGTAGGAGAGGACGAAGCGATACCACATGTGAACAGCGGTGTCTTCGGGGTAAATCTTGTTTTTGTCGCCGTTGTTACCCCGGCGTAGCGCCTGTGTGTAACTCATTAAAGTAAGGTGTCCTTTGGGTCGTCTGTTCAATCATATTATTATAGGCGGCAAGGCTTATCCTGCTGAGGCCGAAGGCAATGAGCAGGCATCGGACAGTCTGGCGGATAACCAGGCGCGCTGGTGAAATATAAGCATCAAAACAGGAGGGAGAGAAAGGCGCTCTTACGTTCTAACAGTAATCCTTTCCGGTAGCGCCTTTACCGCCCCGCGCTTCCGTCGCTTCTTCTCCGTCACGTCCACCACCGCGCCGTCCCGCTCCAGCGTCACGATCATCCCGTCCTCGGCGATCCAGACCCCCCGATCCGCCGGAAAGCCTTCGCGGGCCTGACGCCGCAACGGCTCCACATCCTCATACCGGGGGCTGAGGTGCGTGAGGACCAGCGCCTTCGCGCCCGCCTCGATGCCCGCGCGGCAGGCGTCCGCCACCGTGCTGTGGCCCTTGCTCGCCGCTTCTTCCTCCCAACCCGCCTCAAACGTCGCCTCGTGGATGAGCAGGTCGGCGTCATGCGCCAGCCGCAGCGCGCCGGGGCACGGGCGCGTGTCCGTCACGTAGGCCACCCGGCGACCGCGACGCGGCGGCCCCACCACCTCCGACGCCTCGATACGGCGCCCGTCAGGAAGGGTGATCGGCTCGCCGCGCTGAAGGGCGCCATACAGCGGGCCTTCCGGGATGGCCAAAGCGCGGGCCGCCTCCACGTCGAAGCGTCCTGGACGGTTCCGCTCCAGGAGCGCGTAGCCAAGCGTGACCGCGCGATGGTCCACCCGGTCGCACGCCACGTCATACTCCTCCGCGCTGAACGTCACGCCTTCCGTCGACCGTTCGCGGAAATCCAGCTCATACTGGAGGCGCGCCTGCACCGACCGCAGCGCTCCGGTCACGAACTCGCGCAGGCCGGGAGGACCCACCAGCGTCAGCGGCTCCGGGCGGTCGCCCATCTGAAGCGACAGCAGCAGCCCCGGCAGCCCCAGCACATGGTCGCCGTGCATGTGCGAGAGGAAGACCGCCACCAGCCGGGACGCCTTCGCCTCGCTCCGCTGGAGGGCCATCTGCGTCCCCTCGCCGCAATCGAACAGCAGCAGGTCCCCTTCCCGCTCCACTGCGACGGCGGGCAGGCCCCTCCGCAGGGTGGGAACGCCCGCGCTGGTGCCCAGAAAATGAATCCGCATTCCCCTCGCCCCCCCTGCAAACCGTCGCGCCTCTCATCAACCAGGCGCCGGATGACAGGCGCCGTTTTGACTCGCGTCGGTCCCGCCGATATAATGGCAGGCGGCCTCCGGCGCACGGCGCCCACGAGTGGATCGGTCGCGCGACCGCCGAGTTCACCCGTCACAAGCCGCATGAGTTTGACACGGGACCCCCGCCTTGCCCAATCCTCCGCCCGCTCAGCCCCCCCCCGCTCCGTCGCTGACCGACCGTGTCCCCGTCCCCCTGCGCCTCATGGAGGAAGCGGTGGACCATCGCGTGGTCAGCATCAGCCTCGGCTCCTCCTCCCGCAACAAAAGCCTTGTGGAGACGTTCCTCGGCAGACGGTTCGCCATTGAGCGCATTGGGACCGACGGAGACCGGGAGCGCTTCGCCGACTGGATCACGCAACTGGATGGGAAAGTGGACGCCATCGGGGTCGGAGGGACCAACCTGTACGTCGGCGCGGGAGGCCGCCGCTACGCCTTCCGCGAGATTGTGGCCCTCATCCAGGGCGCGAAACAGACCCCCGTCGTGGACGGCTACGGGTTGAAGGAATTCCTCGAACCCCGCATGATCCATGCGCTCCAGCGGGACGGCGTGGTGGACTTCCAGGGGAAGCGGTGCCTCATGGTCATGGGCGTGGACCGCTTCGGCATGGCGAAAGCTCTTCACGAGGAGGGCGCCCAACTCCTTCTCGCCGACTTCGAGTTCGCGCTGGGAATGCCAATCCGGTTCAAATCGTGGAAACTCCATCAGGTCATGGCCAATCTCCTCCTCCCCGCGCTCGTCCGGCTCCCGTTCGAGTGGCTCTACCCTACCGGCTCCAGCGAGGATGTCATCCAGCCGAAGTTCGGCGCGCTCTACCGGTGGGCGGAACTTCTCGCCGGCGACTTCCTTTATATCAAGCGGAGACTCCCCTTGCCCGAAGGCCGTCCGCTCGAAGGGAAAATCGTCATCACCAACACCGTCACCGCCGAGGATGTGCCCCTCCTGCGCGAGCGGGGCGTGAAGCTCCTCATCTCCAGCTCCCCGGTCCTGGACGGGCGCTCGTTTGGGAATAATGTGCTGGAAGCCGTCGTCATGACGCTCGCGGGGAAACGCCCCGACGCCATGACCGCCGACGACTACGACCGCATCCTCTCCGCCTGGGACCTCAAGCCCCGCATCGAGCGCCTGTAACTCTGTAATATCCCGGTGAAACTCAGTCACTCCGCACACTTTCCCGCGTCCGCTCCGCACCCCAGGGGACCGGGACGCTTCCAGTGAGGCGCCACGTGGAACGGTTCGGCTTTATCATTCATCCGATGAACGCGAAAGAGGACGTGGCGCGCAAATACCCCATCGCGCGGTACCTGCCCACTCGCCTCGTGGAATTCGGCCTGAAACGCCACCCGCCCCTCGTGGTGTCGCACATCACCGGCGTGCGCTCCCTCACCGGCGCCGAGGCCGAGGGCTGGTTCATCGGCTGCCCCCTCACCCCCGCCCAGCAGCTGCGCTACCCGGAACGGTTCGTGTATGACCATATCTCCGCCGCCGCGCGACTCGCCGCTGAGCAGGGCGCCAAAATCGTGGGGCTGGGCGCCTTCACCGCCGTCGTCGGGGACGGAGGCGTCACCGTCGCTCAGGAGTCGCCCATCGCCGTGACCACCGGCAACGCCTACACGGTCGCCACGGCCATCCAGGGGACGCTCGCGGCGGCGGAAGAGGTCGGCCTCGATCCTGCCCGCTGCACACTGGCCGTCATCGGCGCGGCGGGGTCCATCGGGCGAACGTGCGCCCTCCTCCTCGGCGCACAGGTGGCTGAAGTGCGACTGGCGGGGCGGGACCGCAGTAAGCTGGAGCGCGTGCGACAGGAGGCGGTAGCCCATAAGATACATGCCGTGATAGCCGATAACATCGAAAGCGCCGTGCGCGACGCCGACCTCGTGGTGACGGTGACAAGCGCCACCAAAACCGTGGTGAACCCCGATTGGATCAAGTCCGGCGCTGTCGTCTGCGACGTGGCCCGCCCGCGCGACGTGGGGCCGGAAGTGGTTCGGAAGCGCCCGGACGTGCTGGTGATTGAGGGCGGCGTGGTGAGCGTGCCGGGCGACGTGGAGTTCGGCTTCACTTTCGGGTTTGAGCCAGGCGCCGCCTACGCCTGCATGAGCGAGACGATGATGCTGGCCCTCGAAGGCCGCTACGAAAACTTCACCCTCGGCAAGGACGTGAGCGTCGCCCAGGTCCATGAGATCAGCGCCCTCGCGGAGAAGCACGGCTTCCGCCTC
>JBBRGS010000040.1:0-23064 GCA_038240635.1 Armatimonadota bacterium | reverse complement strand
CTGGGGAGATCGTGAGCTCGCGCCCCATCATTCCTCCCCGAACTCGCGCATCGATCCCCTAACCCGCGCAGGCGGGTTTCGTGTGCCTGTTGCAGCGGTTTCAACCGCCCGTCTCCTGCGGACTCCCTCACGGCGAACAGGGGCGCTCCGGTAACCGAGGCGTCCGCGACGGCGGGGTTCCCTGACCATGTGCAAAACTTTGAACCACACCCCTGAAGGTTCCGCCCCGGAAGCGTCGGTCCCATCAGCCAAACGGAGCTACTCCAGATGGTAGCGCACGTTGCACAGCACCACGTTCCTGCGGGACAGCAGGCTCCATTTGATCATCAGGCCGGTCTGGTTGTGCAGCAGTTTCTTGACAAAGCCGCTGGGGACAAACTCCGGCAGCACCACCGTCACCGGGCCGCTACCGCCCACCTCCTGCATCACGTCAATGTACTCCAGGATGGGCGCCACCACTTCCCGGTAGGGGGAATGCACGATGATGAGGGGGATGTGGGGCGCCATCCGCTCCCACTCCTCGCGCATCAGCGCCTCGCTTTGCGCGTTGCGGCCCGTGTCAATGTGGAACCCCACGGCGGAGTGCGACAGCGACCGAGCGAACCGCAGCGCCGGCATCGTCCCCTTGTTGATGCGTGGCACGAGGACCAGCACCTTGGAGAGCGATTCGTCCTGAATGGTGGGGAACTCGGTGAGGCGGAGCTGCTTCGCCACATACGTGTAATGCTTCCGGATGCCGAAGAAGAGCCACACCAGCGCCGGGATCACCAGTGCGATGAGCCATGCCCCATGCGCGAACTTTGTGACCCCCACCACCACGCAGACCAGCCCGGTCGTGACGGCGCCCAGGCCGTTCAGCAACGCCTTGAACCGCCAGCCGGGCGTCTTCAGCCGTCGCCACCGCACCACCATGCCGTACTGCGACACGGTGAACGAGAGGAACACTCCCACGGCGTACAGCGGGATGAGACGGTCGGTGTTGCCGCCAAACACGACAATGAGGATGCAGGCGAAGAAGGCGAGCAGCAGAATCCCGTTGTTGAACACCAGCCGCTCGCCCAGGTTGGACAACTGACGCGGCAGGTATCCATCCGACGCCTGCAACGCGGCCAGTGGCGGGAAGCCCGCAAACGGCGTGTTGGCCGCCAGCACCAGGATGAACATCGTGGCGAACTGGAACATCAGGTAGACTGTGCCCCGGCCCACCAGCAGGCTGGCGAGCTGGCTCGGCACCGTCTCCTGCCCGTGCCCGTGGTACGTCACGCCGAAGTAGTTGCTCAGCCACGTGATGCCGAGAAAGACGACACTCAGGATGACGCTCATCCGTATCATCGTTTTGGAGGCGTTGCGGCTTTCCGGCGCGCGGAACGCCATGACGCCGTTAGAAATCGCCTCGATGCCGGTCAGCGCGGCGCACCCCGAGGCGAACGCCCGCAACAGCAGGAACGGGCCGAGCGCCTGAACCGCTTCCGAAACCTCCTGCGGCGGCCGGGGAGGGCGATGCTGAACGAAGACCTGAAACGCTCCAATCCCCAGCATCAGGAACGCCATCCCCACAAAGAAGTAGGTCGGCGCGGCGAAGATGTTGCCACTCTCCCGCAGGCCGCGCAGGTTGCCCAGCATGAGCAGCGTGACCGATCCCAGGCAGAGCCAAACGGTGTACGGAAACAGATGCGGGAACGCGGAGGTGATCGCCGCTACCCCCGCCGACACGGAGACCGCCACGGTGAGGATGTAGTCGGTGAGGAGCGCGGCCCCGGCGACCTGCGCGTAGAACGGATTCAGGTTTTCGCGGGCGACGATGTACGCCCCGCCGCCGGTGGGATAGGCGAACAGGGTCTGCTGATAGCTCACGGTGACGATGGCCAGCAGGGCCACGATGGCCAGGCCGATGGGCACCGAGAGATGAAGCGCCGCCGCTCCCGCCACGGAGAGCGCCAGGAGGATTTCCTGGGTGGCGTAGGCGGTGGAGGAGATGGCGTCGCTGGCAAAGATGGCGAGGGCCTGAACGTTGTTCAGGCGTTCATGCTGCGCTCGGTCGGAGGCGATGGGGCGCCCAATGAGCAGGTTCCGAAACGACAACGGCAACCGTCAGTCTCCTCACGAGGAATCCCGGATCTCATGAAGGCGCGCAAGGACCCCGCGATTCCCCGGCGCTCACTTTACAGGGTACGCGGAAATCCCTGGGGAAACAACCCTGGGATTCTACAGTTTGTTAAGTTCCATGGAACGGTACTGGAGCGCTTCGGCGAGGTGGGGCGGGCGGATGTCCTCGCAGTCGGCGAGGTCCGCGATGGTGCGGGCGACCTTCAGCACACGGTCGTGGCCCCTGGCGGAGAGGCCCAGCCGGGTGACGGCGGTTCGCAGGAGGGCTTCCCCGGCGGCGTCCAGGGCGCAATGCTGGCGCGTCTGGCGAGAGGTCATCTGCGCGTTCACGAGTGTTGTGCCCCCACGATACCGCAGGGTCTGTCGGCTCCGCGCCTGCGCCACCCGCTCCCGGATCGTCGCCGACGGTTCCGCTTCCCCGCGAGCCATCAGCTCCTCGTGCGGGATGCGCGGCACTTCAATGTGCATATCTATCCGGTCGAGCAACGGCCCGGACAATCGGGCGAGGTACCGCTCGACCTGCGTGGGGGAGCAGACGCACTCGCGCGAGGGGTCGGTGCGGTAGCCGCAGGGGCACGGGTTCATGGCGGCCAGCAGCGTGAACCGGGCAGGAAAAGTGAGCGACCCGCTCGCGCGGGAGAGCGTCACTTCACCGTCTTCCAAAGGCTGCCGCAGGACCTCCAGCGCCTCGCGCCGGAACTCCGGCAGTTCATCGAGGAAGAGGACCCCCCGGTGCGCCAGGCTGATCTCGCCCGGCTTCACGCGATGCCCCCCGCCTACCAGGCCAGCGAAGGAGACCGTGTGGTGCGGCGCGCGGAACGGTCGCTCCGTCATCAGCGACTTGTGAGGCGGCAGCAGGCCGGTCACGGAGTACAATTTGGTGACTTCCAGCGCCTCATCCACGCTGAAAGGCGGCATGATTCCGCCCAGGCGCCGCGCCAGCATCGTCTTCCCCGATCCCGGCGGGCCACTCATGAGGAGGTTGTGCGCGCCGCTCGCCGCGATCTCCAGGGCGCGCTTCACGTGGCTCTGCCCCTTCACCTCCGAGAAGTCCGGCGCATCGGGGGCGTGCGCGAGCAGGGCTTCGAGCCGTTCGGTGGGCAGCGGCGGGCGACTTGTGGGATTTTGGACCAGCCCGGCCACGTCGGCGAGGGTCTCAACGCCATACACGGTGACGCCCTCCACCACGGCGGCCTCGCGGGCGTTGGCCACCGGCACGGCCACCAGCGTCTTCCCCGCCTCCTTCGCGGCGAGGGCCACGGGCAGCGCCCCGCTCACCGGGCGCACGCCGCCATCCAGCGCCAGCTCGCCCATCAGCGTCCATTGGGAGAGGGATTCGGTCTCCAGTTGCCCGGTCGCGGCCAAAATCCCCAGCGCGATGGGCAGATCGAGGCTTGGCCCCTCCTTCTTCACGTCCGCCGGAGCCAGGTTGATGGTGACGCGCTTGTCGCCGGGAAACCGGTAGCCGCTGTTGCGGATGGCGGACCGCACCCGCTCGCGCGATTCCTGCACGGCGGCGTCGGGCAATCCAACGATGGTGAACTGCGGCAACCCGGTGGAAATATCGGCTTCGACGGTGAGGAGGTAGGCGTCAATGCCGTTGAGGGCGGCGGAAAAGGCGCATGCAAGCATAATGAAAGTTCACCCGGTGCGAGGTCGCGGCGCAGGCGGAGGGGAAAACAGAGATCAGGCGTCCTCGTCCGCCTCCATGTCATGGGCGGCGCCGGACGACGAGGAAGGTCCGATGAGGGTGTCGAGGCGGACGCCAATTTCCGCCAGCTCCGACGTGAGGCGCGTCACTTCATGCCGCACAAACTCCAGTTCATCGGTCTGATCGCCAGGGCCTTCGGAGGGGGGCGGCGCGGAATCGTCCCACAGGGAGGGGCGCTGCGTTCGGGCCGATTCCGCCGCTCGTCGCAGGCTCAGCCCCTGTTCCATGGACGCGCGAATGAGGAGGGCGATTTTCACCGCGTTGGCGCTGTACCGCCGGTGCCGCCCGGTTTGCAGCACGGGCACGTAGCCGACGCGAGTCCACCAATCGAGTTGACGCACGCTGATGCCGCACCCATAAGCCGCCGCCTTGACGCCAAAGGTGAAGCGAGACTGCGCTTCCATGAACAACGCTTCCGGATTCGGCGGTTCCCTTTCCGGTTTCGCCACCCCTGCGCCCCCTTTGTCGCCCTCATTGAACCCGGCGCGAACCTTCGCCTGTCCGTCCTCCTGGCATGGGGACTCTTCTCCGCAGGCGGGCGGTCTCCTTCAGAGCGCCGCTTGCTTCCTGAACGGGAGTCGGAACGCTCCGGACAGGTCGGGCTAAGGATTCATCGGCGCGACCGGCGAACAGAGGGAGGGGTCATTCCGCCCGCCTCATACGGTGTCCTGGGTTCGATCCGTTCCTCCATCCCTGCGCCTGCGCGCCCTCGGAGACTTATCCTTATGCCCCATATCGTCGTCGTCGGATCGGCCAACACCGATTTCATCGTTCCCGTGCCGTCGCTGCCAGGCCCCGGCCAAACCGTGCTGGGTGGCGATCTGTCGCGGGCGCCGGGGGGCAAAGGGGCGAATCAGGCGGTGGCGGCCCGGCGACTCGGCGCTGACGTCACCTTTATCGGCTGCCTCGGCGCCGACGACCTGGGGGACGCTTATCACGCCGGTCTTGTCCGCGAAGGCATGGACCTGCGATTCCTCCGACGCGCGACGGATCGGCCGTCCGGGGTTGCGCTCATCTTTGTCTCGCCGCAGGGGGAAAATATGATCGCCGTGGCCCCCGGCGCCAACAACGCCCTCACTCCCGCCGACGTAGACGCCGCCGAAGACGCCTTTCGGGAGGCGGATGTCGTGCTGGCGCAGCTGGAAGTCCCGCTGCCCGCTGTGGCGCGCGCCATGGAGCTGGGAAGGCGTTATGGCGCCAAAGTCATTCTCAATCCCGCGCCGGTCCCGTCCGCGCCGTTACCGGACGAGATTCTGCTCGGGGTGGACATCCTGACGCCGAACGAGCATGAAGCCGTGGCCCTCGCGCAAGGCGACGAGGCGCCCCTGGCGGCGGCGAAGCGGTTGAGAAGCCTCGGCGTGGGGACAGTCGTCATGACTCTCGGCGGCGAAGGCGCGTGGTTTAGTGCAGCGGATGAGGAGGCGAGCGTTTTCGCCCGCGCCGTGAACGCCATGGACGCCACCGCCGCCGGAGACTGCTTCAATGGCGCGCTCGCCGTCGCCCTGGCGGAAGGGAAGCCGTTGCGGGAAGCGGTGGAGTGGGCCACCCTCGCCGCCTCGATCTCCGTCACTCGCATGGGCGCGCAGCCGAGCCTGCCGACGCGCGCAGAGGTCGAGCGGCTAACGGGAAGATAGCGGCGGGTCCACCTTCTGGCTTCCAAAAGGTTACTTGATCCCGCCCTCCCGAAGGAAGATGCCGAGCCGCTGGTCCTCGCCCTGGATATGGTTCACGAGCCAGTCCCGCAGCGTGTGCATCACCGGAGTGGTCAACCCAATCCCCCCCGACCTGAACGCCGCCTGAGTCTGAAGGACCCCTTCAGTAAACTCCTCATGTATCTGTTTGTGCCGGGCGTAATCCGGGAACTGGCTGCGAATCATCACCGCTTCTTCATCCTGGAAATGATGAACAGTGTAGGCGACCAGTGCGCTCAACACCTCATCCAGAATTTCATGCGTCCGGCCTTCCAGCATTGCGGTGTACAGCGTGTTGATTATGGCGACGAGGCTGCGGTGCTGCGCATCCACAGTCGCATCCCCGATATTCCAGTTTTCCGACCATCTGCACAGGTCCATTCGCTTCACCTCGTCGCTGCCTGGCCTCAGTGTCCGGCAGGGTCGTCGCGGTCATCACCACTATCTTCTTTCACATGAAGGCTTTGCAGGTGCGCGCCAATCTTCTGATCTTCCCGGCGGATATGGTCCACCAGCCATTCCCACAACGCCTGCATCACCGGCACGGTGAGGGGAGCGCCGGTCGCCATCTCCTGCTGGAGGCGCTGAACCCGAAGGCGAAAGGCGTCATGGATCGCCTGGTGATGCTCGTATTCGGGGTATCCCGCCCGCCGCATGATGCGCTCTTCCGCGTCAAAATGGGTGCGCGTGTACTCCGCCGCCTCCCTCAGCAGCGGTTCCAGCGTCTCCTGAGATCGCCCCTCCATCAGCGAGGTGTAGAGGAGATTCACCAGATGGACCCATCGGCGATGCTGGGTGTCAATGCTCTCCTCGCCGATTTCCCAGGCTTCGGACCACTCGCACAGGTTCATGGGTGTGAGGTCTCCTCATCGGCGCCGGTGAACCGCTCCGATGGCCGGGCGACGGAAGAGGACGCCGATGGGGAGACCGAGGGCAGGACCGCGCTACTTGCGGACGCTGTCCTGTTTATACGCTCCGAATCGCTGATCTTCCGCGCAGATGTGATTGACCAGCCAGTCTTTCAGGGTTTTCATCAGGGGGATCGTCAGCCCGGCGGTTCCGGCGTCGAACTTCGCCTGCGCCTGGAGGATGGTGGCGGTGAAGTCGTCGTGGATTTTCTTATGGCGAGCGAACTCCGGGTACTGGTGGCGGCTCATCAGGCGTTCTTCCGCTCCGAAATGGTTGCGGGTGTAGGCCACCAGTTCGCGCAGCCGGTTCCCCAGGGTGTCGTTGGCTTTGCCGGCCATCATCGCATCATACAACCGATTGATCATCTCCACCAACTTCTGATGCTGGGAATCGACCATCGCATCCCCGACTTTCCATTGATCTGACCAAGCGCATAATGACATATCCACCTCCGAATGAGTCCCCATAAGTGATACGGATCGGGCGCCCGGTTCTTCTGAAGGGCGCCGGCCCTTGTCATTCGTATCTACGGCCTCCAGGGCGTCACACTCAAGTCACAAATCCCAACTGCCCGCCGCCGCCCTCCAACCTGTTGTTTCCTCTATCCCGTGACGCCTTCATTCGGGCTTGACTCCCTCCCCCTACTCTTATGCCGACTCTCCTTGAACGCGCCAAACCTCGCCTTCGCGGCCTTCTGAACCGCATCCAGGCCGCCGCCTACACTCCTTTCACTGAACTCACCGTGGAGGCGTGGAAAACCCCTGAACCCGTCCCCTTCGCCGAACGAATGACCGGGACTCCCCTCACGCTCCGGCCCGGCGATAAATGGGGCGACCTGTGGGAGTGCGCCTGGTTTCACTTCACCGGCGAGGTTCTCGACGCCGCCGCCGGGCGGGACGTGGTCCTGCTGATTGACCTGAACGGCGAAGCCCTCGTCGTGGATGAGGCGGGGCAGCCCGCGCTCGGCCTGACGAACATTGCCTCCGTCTTCGACTATTCGCTGGGCCGACCGGGCAAGCGCGTCGTCCCCTTCGCCCATCCCGCTAAAGGGGGCGAACGGGTGGACCTGTGGGCGGACGCGGGCGCGAACGATCTGTTCGGTTCATTGCAGGAGAACGGGACGCTCAGGGAGGCGACAATCGCCGTTCGTAACCCGGAACTGCTTGCCCTGAGCTACGACTGGGAGGTCCTGCACGAGCTGATGGAGCAGCTGCCTGACACCTCCGCGCGCCATCAGCAACTCCTCGGCGCGCTGTATGAAGCGTCGCTCACCCTGAACGCCTTTACCGAAGAGGAAGCGATCTCCGCCCGCGCGATCCTCGCGCCGCACCTCGCCAAATCGGGCGGCGACCCGTCGCTCACGCTCAGCGCCGTGGGGCACGCGCACATTGATCTCGCGTGGCTCTGGCCGCTCCGGGAGACGTTCCGCAAGGGCGCCCGCACCTTCGCCACGGTCCTGGCGAATATGGAGCGGTATCCCGACTACGTCTTTGGGGCGAGCCAGCCGCAGCTGTACGCATGGATGAAGGTGATGTATCCCGCTTTGTACGAGCGAATCCGCGCCCGCATCGCTGAAGGCCGCTGGGAGTGCCAGGGCGCCATGTGGGTGGAGCCGGACACCAATGTCCCCTCCGGCGAATCGCTGGTGAGGCAGCTGCTGTACGGCAAGCGGTTCTTCCGCACTGAGTTCGGCGTGGACATCACGAATCTCTGGATGCCGGACGTGTTCGGGTACTCCGCCGCGCTGCCCCAGCTCCTCCGCAAGGCCGGGGTGGACGCCTTCATGACGCAGAAGCTCTCCTGGAGTCTCATCAACCGGTTCCCGCATCACTCCTTCTGGTGGCAGGGGCTGGACGGCAGCCGGGTGTTGTCTCATATGCCGCCGGAAGACACCTACAACTCGTCCGCCGCGCCGCGCGCCCTCCACAAGGCCGAGACCAATTACATGGACAAGGCCGTCTCCGACGAATGCCTGCTCGTCTTCGGCATCGGCGATGGGGGCGGCGGTCCCGGAGAGGAACACCTCGAACGCCTCGCCCGCGAGAAGAACCTGAGCGGACTGCCCGCCGTGCGGCAGGAACCCGCCGCCGCGTTCCTGGAGCGGCTGAAACAGGCGGCGCCTCGGTTCCAGACGTGGGTCGGCGAGCTGTACCTTGAACGTCACCAGGGCACCTACACCACCCAGGGCCGCAACAAGCGCTTCAACCGCAAGCTGGAACTCGCGCTGCGGGACCTGGAGGCGTCCGCCGCCGTGGCCTGGGTGGAGACCGGCGCGCCGTACCCCGCCGAAGCGCTGGAACGCATCTGGAAGGAGGTCCTCCTCTACCAGTTCCACGACATCCTGCCCGGCTCGTCCATCACCCGCGTCTACGACGAGTCGCTGGCCCGCTACGCCGAGATGCTTACCGAAGTGGAGACCCTGACCGCCGCCGCCGACGCCGCCTGGAGCCGACGCCTGAACGCTTCAGGGATTGCGAAGCCGGTCGCGCTGGTCAACTCGCTCTCCTGGGAGCGGCGCGACTGGGTGAAGGTCGGCGAACAGTGGCGGTGCGTCACCCTGCCGCCAATGGGCTGCGCCGTTCTGGACGCCGCCGCGCCGTCCCCCGCGCCGACGGGAACGCTCTCCGCCTCCGAGACGGCGCTGGAGAACGACCTGCTGCGGGTGGAGTTCGGCGAAAACGGCGAACTGATGCGCGTGTGGGATAAGGAGTACGCGCGGGAAGCCCTCGCTGAGGGAGAAACCGGCAACCGCTTCGTCATCTACCCCGACGACGGCGACGCCTGGGACTTCCCGATGGACTACGACCGCGTGGAGCCGGACACGCTCTCACTCGTCTCTTCGGAACCGTTCACCGATGGGCCGCGCGTGGGCGTCCGGCAAACCCGTCGCTACGGCGATTCCACGATGACGCAGGAGATTCGGCTGACCGCCGGAAGCCGCCGCCTCGACTTCGTGACCACGGTGGACTGGAAGGAGCCAGGGAAGATGCTGCGGACGCGCTTCCCCGTCTCCGTCCGCGCCGATGAACTGACTTGCGAAATCCAGTTCGGCCACCTACGCCGCCCCACACACCGCAACACCACGTGGGACCTCGCCAAATTTGAAGTGTGCGCCCAGCGCTGGGTGGACCTCTCCGAGCGGGGCTACGGTGTCGCGCTCCTCAACGACAGCAAGTACGGCCACCGGGCCATGAGTTCCACGCTCGACCTGCACCTCCTCCGCACGCCGTCGTACCCCGACCCGCAGGCGGATCGCGCCCGGCACGAGTTCACCTACAGCCTCTTTCCGCACGCGGGAGACGCTCTCGTGGGTGGCGTGGTTCAGGCCGGATACGAGCTGAACGTCTCGCCGCGCGTCGTGGCCCTGCCCTCCGCGACGGACGCCGCTGACTCGAAGACTTTGGCGGCGGGATCGTGGATCAGCGTGGATGCTGAGAATGTGATCGTGGAGGCCGTGAAGAAGGCGGAAGACGGCGACGACCTGATCCTCCGCCTCTACGAAGCGTACGGCGCCGACACCACCGCCACGATCCGCTTCGGGTTTGAGGCGAGCGCCGCCGCTCTCACCGACCTGCTGGAGGAGAACGGCGAACCCCTCGCGCTGGCCGACGGCGGCGTCTCCCTCCACTTCCGTCCCTTCGAGGTCCAGACTCTCCGCGTCACCCCGGCGAAGTGACGCGCGACTCCGCTTCACGGTCGAGCGTATGAGCGAGCGAATCCCGCAGTGGGAACGGTGGACCCGTCGGCTTTGGCCGTATGACGACCGGCAGCCGGTGGGTCTGCTCGACTTCGTGATGACCGGAGTGATCTCCAGCGCCCTGCTGTGGCCGCCCTTCTTTGGAGTGGCGCACTGGTGGCTCTGCATGGCGACGTGGCCGCATCACATCAACGCGCGCTTCTTCCGGCTGCTCATCGGCTTCCTTGTCGTCACGGGCGCGAGCATCGGCTTCCTTTGCTCCCTGGTGGCGGTGCTGGGGGCCTACTACCGGAAGCGGTGGGTCGCGCGTCTCGGCCCGTTTCTCATGGGGGCGGCGCTGGTGATGACGGCGGCGTGGAGTTACCCTCTCGGCTTTGAAGGGTACGAGATCGCATGGCGAAGCGCCGGGACGCGAGCGCTCCTCAGCGTCCTCATCTCCCTGCCGACGACCTGGCTTCCCGTGCGGATCGCGTTCGCTCTTTCCACCGTTCACCCTCACCGGGACCTGTTCGGCGATCCATAATGCGGTCAGGCGCGGCGCCGCGCGTATCCCCACGCCACGAAGAAGAGCAGCGCCCCCTGGATCACGGAGACGATGACCGAGGGCACGCCCGCCACGCGCTGCAACGCCCCCGACCCGACATCCAGCGCGCCGAACAGGAGGGCCGCCAGCGCCACCCAGCCCGGCGAGAGCGCGCCCACCAGGGCCACCGCGATGGCCGTGTAGCCGTACCCCGGTGAAAACGGCTCCACCAGCCGGAAGGTGACGCCCAGCAACTCCACGGCGCCGCCCAGCCCCGCCAACGCGCCGCCCAGCCCCATCGCGGTGTAGAGCGCCCGCGTGGTCGGGATGCCCGCCGCATACGCCGCGCGGGGATTGGCCCCCGTGGCGCGCAGTTGAAAGCCGGACACCGTGCGCGAGAGGTACACGGCCAGGGCTACCGTGGCGGCGAGCGCGAGGAACAGGCCGGAGTGGAGCCGAGTGGGCGGCCAGAAGCGCCACAGCTGCAGAAGGTCGGGGACTTCATCGCTTTGAGGGTACCGCCGCGCCGCCTCCTGAAGCGGCCCCCGGATCGCCCAGCCGAACAACTGGATCGCCGTGAAGTTCAGCATGATCGTGCTGATCACTTCCGGCACCGCGCGCCGCGCCCGCAACCACGCCGGAACGCCCGCCCACGCCGCCCCCGCCAGCGCCCCCGCCGCCAACAGGACCGGAACGCCGACAAGAGGAACGCCGGGCCGCCACACTTTAAGGGTCGCCATCACGGCCAGGGCGCCGACGAGGAACTGCCCCTCCGCGCCGATGTTCCAGATTCCACACCGAAACGCCACCGCCACGCCCAGGCCGGTGAACAGAAGCGGGATGGCGCGGGTGAGCGTTTCGCCGAGGGCGTACGAGTCGCCGAACGCCCCGTTCCACAACGCGGAGAACGCCGCCGCCGGGGACGCATGGGCCGCCAGCGCCGCCGCCACGAATACCCCCGCGATCACCAGCGCCGCCAGCGCCGGCGGGAGGAAGTCGCCCCACCCGGCGCGCGGAACGGAACTTGGCGCTTCCTGTGGCGGGGAATCCGCGCCCGTTGGGAGAGGTTTGGCAGGCGGAAGGGAAGTCACGCCCTGCCTCGCGTCATCCAGAGGCCCAGCTCCTCCCGCGAGACCGTGGAGGGCAGGATGGCGACGAGCTCGCCCGCGTGCAGCGCTCCGATGGACCCCGCGAGGGCGAACAGCTCCTCCAGCTCGGATGAGATGAGGACCGTCGCGCCGCCCCGCGCCTGATGATCGCGGATTTGCTCCCGGACGTACGCCGTCGAGCGCAGGTCGAGGCCGCGCGTCGGGTTCACGGCGACGAGGAGGCGAGGCAGCCGGGACATCTCGCGGGCGACCACCACCTTCTGCTGATTGCCGCCGGAGAGCGCACCCGCCAGGGTCTCCACGCTCGCCGCGCGGATGTCGTAGCCGATGCGGCGCTCCTCCGCCTGACGACGCGCCTCCTTTAGATTCAGCCACGGCCCTCGACGCAACGGCGGCCTGCGGGTCGCTTCGAGGATCAGGTTCTCCCAGATCGGCATGGAGAGGGCGAGGCCAACGCTCCGGCGGTCCTCCGGGATGTGCGCGCCTCCCGCCGCGAGGAAGTCGCTGGGTGAGGTGATCCGAATCGCCTCGCCGTCGCCCGAAACGACGGTCACCACGCCGTCACGGGCCGGTCGCAGGCCCGTCAGCGCCTCTGCGAGTTCGGTCTGTCCGCTGCCCTCCACTCCCGCGATGCCGAGCGTCTCCCCCTCGCGCACGGTGAAACTCGCAGGCGTCTCGGCTCTCCCGCGCGAGTCGTCCCGCAGGCGCAGGCCTTCCACCTTCAGGACCGGGGCGCCGGGAGAGGGCGCGGCCACGGGTTGCGGCGCGTCGGGATCCTCCAGCGCCTCCTCGCCGACCATCGCCCGCGCGAGGTCCTGCGGACTGAAGGCGCTCGCAGGGCCGTTAAGGACCCGTTCCCCGCGCCGCAGGACAGTCACGGTATCGGCAAGGCGCTCCATCTCGGCCAGTTTGTGCGTGATGAAGACGATGCCGGAGCCGCTCTTCGCCAGCCGCTCCACTAGCCCGAACAGCTCCTCCATCTCCTGCGGCGCGAGGACGCCCGTCGGCTCGTCGAGGATGAGGAGTTCGGCGTCACGGGAGAGGGCCTTCAGGATTTCGACGCGCTGCCGCTCCCCCACGCTCATGGCGCTGACTTTCGCATTAGGGTTCACCGCCAGGCCCACGCGGTCGCACAGTTCGATCACGCGCCGAGCGGCGACCTGAGGGTTATACATCGCGCCGGGCATCCCCAGCGCCAGATTTTCCGCCACGGTGAAGGTGGGAATGAGCGCAAAATGCTGATGCACCATCCCAATGCCGAGCGCCGCCGCATCCTGAGGCGAGCCGAACGACACGGGAACGCCTTTCCAGCGGAGTTCGCCGGAATCGGGCCGGAGGAGGCCGAACAGGATGTTCATCAGGGTGCTTTTTCCCGCGCCGTTCTCGCCCAGCAGCGCGTGAATCTCGCCGCGCCGCACCGCGAAGTCCACCCCGCGAAGGGCGCGCACGGATTCAAACGCCTTACTTACGCCTCGCGCCTCCAGCAGGAGAGGAGCGTCGTCGCCCTGGACGAGTGAGTCCGCCTGAGGGGAGGAGAGGGAAGCGCGACTCACCGGCTGAACGCCTTTCGAATTTTGGCGACTGCCTCCGCGATGTCGGCCATGTCGCTGGCGTCGCCCAGCAGCTCGTACTGGTAGAGCCAGACGGTCTCCTGACAGGCGGCTTCGACGTTCGGGCACGGCTCCACTCGCACGAGGTGAGGATGGCGTTCCCGCAGCCGCCTCATGCCCTCCTCCTCCGACAGCGGCTGCCCATAACCCGGAGAACACGGGACACCCTCCGCGCTGAGCGCCCGGAGGAAGTCCCCGCGCGACCGGCCTCCGAACGCTTCGGCATGGTAGCGGCAGATGTAGAGGTGATAGCCGTGCCGCGTGACCCACGGCGCGAGAGCGGGAGGAGTCAGGCCCCCCACCTGTTCGAGGAGGCGGGAGAGTGTGGCGGCGTTCTTCGCGCGACGGGTGGCCTGTTCCTCCAGTTTCGGCAACCGGGTGAGCAGCAGGGCCGCGATGTACTCCGAGGGGCGATAGTTCCAGCCGAGGCGCGGGTATTCCCAGCGGGCGCCGCCGGGGACGCGGCCCACGTTGCTGAAGGCCATCACCCGGTGCAGCAGGTCCTGGTCGTTGGTGGTGACGGCGCCGCCTTCGCCGCTCGTCAGGTTCTTGGTGGACTGGAAGCTGAACGCGCCCGCATCCGCGAGCGAGCCGACGGGTCCGGCGGTGGTGGTGGCGCCGTGAGCCTGCGCGGCGTCCTCAATCACCTTGAGGCCGTGGCGGCGCGCGAGGGCGTTCAGCGCCTCCATGTCGGCAGGGTGGCCCGCAAGGTGAACGGGCAGCAGTGCGGTCGTCTCGCCGGGACGCAGGGCGGCTTCGGCGGCGCGGGGGCAGAGGGTGTACGTCGCGGGATCAATGTCGGCGTAGACGACGCGGTATCCGGCGTCGAGCGCAGCGGAGGCGGTGGCCACGAAGGTGTAGTTGGGGAGGAGTATCTCACCGCCGTCGGTGAAGCCGTCCAGGTCCAGCGCCGCGATGAGGGCCGCCGCGAGGGCGTCGGTGCCGTGGGGCAGCAGCGCGCCATACCGCGCGCCGCACGCCTGTGCGAACGCTTCTCCAAATTCGAGGGCGCGCGGGCACGGCAGCCCTTCCACATCGGAGAGGTACACTTCGCGGAGAGCCGGTTCCACGCGCTCCCGCCACTCGACTTCAGTATTGCCCGGCCAGTCGGGCCACGGCTTATCACGGGCGGGCGCGCCGCCGTCCAGCGCCAGAGTGTCAGCGGTTCCGCCTGCGACAATGGTCATGGTCTCAGCCTCCGGGAGCGGCGCCGGTTTCCCGTGGGTTCGTTCAGGGAGAGAATGGAACGCGATCCCGCTTTCCCCCTGTTAGAAAGCCGAAGCGCATCTCATTATACTGAGGGAGAAGGGCCGGGCCGAACCCCTCCGCTCGCCTTCCGCAATCCGTTTTTTCGCGCCCGCGCCTCATTGGTTCGCTGACTTCCCTGGAAAGGCCGCTTCCCGTGCCCGTTTCGCCCTTCTCTGATGTCCCGCTCGCTCCTCCTGACCCTATTCTCGGCCTCACCGAGGCGTACAACGCCGACCTCAATCCGAACAAGGTGAACCTCGGCGTGGGAGTCTATCAGGATGAGAACGCGAAGGTGCCGCTCCTCGAAGTGGTGCGGATCGCCGAAGAGCGATGGCAGGCGAAGGAGGACACGAAAAATTACCTGACGCAGGTGGGCGCGCCCGCCTACACCGCTCCCGTGCAGGCGTTGCTGCTGGGCGACGATTCGCCTCTCGCGGCGGCGGGCCGGGTGATCACGTTGCAGGCGCCGGGCGGGACGGGCGCGTTGCGAGTCGGCGCGGAGTTCCTGAAGCGGTTCCACCCTCACGCCGGGGTGTACATCAGCCAGCCGAGCTGGGAGAACCACCGCGCGATCTTCGAGGCGGCGGGCTTTGAAGTGGGAACCTATCCCTACTACGACCCGGCGACCCACTCCCTCGACTTTGACGCTATGCTGAACGGCCTGAAAGCCCTGCCGGAGGGCAGCGTCGTCGTGCTGCACGCCTGCTGCCACAATCCCACCGGCGTGGACCCCACCCCCGCGCAGTGGGACCAGATCGCCGACTTCTTCGCCGACTCCAGCCTGATCGCGTTCATTGACTTCGCCTATCAGGGGTTCGCCGAAAGCCTCGACGCCGACGCCTACGCCATCCGCGCCTTCGCTGCCCGCGACATCCCGTGCCTCATCGCCTCCTCCTTCTCCAAGTCGTTCTCGCTGTATCGGGAGCGCGTAGGCGCCCTCACCTTCCTCACCCGCGACAAGGACGAAGCGGCGCGGGTCCTGAGCCAGGTGAAGCGCGTGGTCCGCTCGAACTACTCCAATCCGCCGTCGCACGGGGCGCAGGTGGCCGCGCTCGTCCTCACCGACCCGGCGCTCAGGGCGCGCTGGATTGAGGAGCTGGCCGAGATGCGGGAGCGGATCAAGCGGATGCGGACGCTGTTCGTGGAAAGGCTGAAAGCCGAAGGCGTGACGCGCGACTTCAGTTTTATCGAGCGGCAAAACGGGATGTTCTCCTTCACCGGGCTGCCCGTGGAGGTGGTACGCCGCCTCCGCAGCGAAAATGGCCTCTACATCGTGGACAGCAGCCGGGTCTGCATTGCCGCGATGAACGAGCGGAACGTGGGGTACATCTGTAAGGCCATCGCCGCCGCGCTGGCGTAAGGGTAAACGGGGGCGATCCCTCACTCCCGGCGACCCTTCCGTTTCACTCCCTTGTTACTCCTGACCGGGCGGCCTACACTACGAATTACTCCCGGCGGCGCATCGCGCTCCCCCCTCCGCGACGAGGACCCCACCATGCTGTCTCCCGAACAGATCGCCTTCTTCAACGAGAACGGCTACCTGCGTATCCCCAAAGTGTACAACCCCGAAGAGATCGGCCGCATGAGCGCCGAACTCGATCAGCTCATCCAGGAGTGGGCCACCACCAACGCCGGATGGTCCGGCCCCTGGCGACAGGTCTACATGGACCCCGACGTGGAGAAGCGGTCCAAACTGACCCACCTCCACGACCTGCATTTCTACTCCGAAGCCTGGTGCCAGGCCGTCACGCACCCGCGCATGGCCGCCGCTATGGCGGACCTCATCGGCCCTAACGTGGAGTTGCATCACACGACGCTCCACTGCAAGCCCCCGGAGACCGGGATGCCGTTCCCCATGCACCAGGATTCGCCGTTCTACCAGCATGAAGGGTACGGCTACGTGGACGCCATCATCCATGTGGACGACGCCACCGAGGAGAACGGCTGCCTCCGGTTCCTTGCGGGGAGCCACAAGAGGGGCCACCTCACCCACATCACCGAGAATTGCTCGCCGCACCTTCCCACCGATGAGTATCGCCTGGAGGACACCGTGTCGTGTCCCGCCGAGGCCGGGGACGTGGTGGCGTTCAGCATCTACACCATCCACGGCTCCCGCATCAATGGCACCGACAAGTGGCGCCGCCTCGTCCGCGTCGGCTACCGGGACCCCCTGAACCTGCAGCTGGCCGGGCAGTCGCTGGGGCGCGCGGGGCTGATGGTTCACGGCGTGCGGCCCATCGGCGCGCTGGCCGCGTCGGGCAGTTGATTCCTCAGGGTGGAAAGCGCCTCTCAAACGGGCGGAGCGGATGACCAACGAGCCGCTGAAAGTGGGGATCGCCGGGAAGCGCGGCCTCGCCATGCTGGCCGGACTGCGCGCACAGCCGGGCGTGGAAGTCGTCGCGCTGTGCGACCGGGATGAAGCCACGTTAGAGGGCGAGGCGGCGCAGCACGACATCCCCCGGCGCTTCACCCGCTACGAGGAGATGATCGGGGAGGTGGACGCGGTGGTGGTCGCCACCCCGATGCCGCATCACGTCCCGCACGCCGTCCTCGCCCTGAACGCCGGGAAGCATGTGCTGTCGGAGGTGCCCGCCGCCGTCTCCCTTGGGGAGTGCTGGCGACTGCTCGACGCCGCGCAGGCGAGCGGCGTCACGTATATGATGGCGGAGAACTATTGCTACACCCGCGAGAACGTCCTCGTGCGGGAGCTCGTCCGAAACGGCCTCTTCGGCGAGGTCTACTACGGCGAAGGGGAATATCTCCACGAAATCCGCGACTACCATCACACGGCGGAGGGCGGGCGGACGTGGCGCTACTACTGGCAGGTCGGCGTGAACGGCAACACGTACCCCACGCACAGCCTGGGGCCGCCCATGCAATGGTTCGCCGCCGCCGACCCGACCGACCGGCTGGAGAGCGTGATCTGCGTCGGGACGGGGCGCCGTTCGGACCCCGAACACCCTCATGACGACACCAGCCTCATGCTGTGCCGCATGGTGAGCGGCAAACTCATCAAGGTGCGGCTCGATATGATGAGCGCCCGGCCGCATCTGACCTCGTACTACGCGCTTCAGGGGACTTGCGGCGCCTACGAAGCGTCCCGCGCGGAGGGCGAGCCGGGGCGCATCTGGCTGGGCGAGAACCGCGCCGGGGAGTCGCGCGCGTGGCGGCCGCTCACCGATTACATGGAGCAGTTGCCGGAAGCGTGGCGGAATCCGCCCCCCGAAGCCCTGGCGGCGGGGCACGGCGGCGGCGATTATTACGAGGTACGCGACTTCGTGGAAGCAATCCGCAGCGGCGCGCCGCCCCCGGTGGACATTTACGCGGCGCTGGAGTGGACGGCGGCGGGCCTCTGCTCTCAAACCTCCATTGAGAACGGCGGCGTCTCCATCCGCGTACCGAACTTCCGCGACCCGGCGCAGCGGCCCGTCATGCTGGACGCGCCGCCGGTGGAATTGTAGGGTCAGCGACCGCCTTCTGAGGCGACTGAAGGAGCGGTCCCGGCTTCAGCGGTCGAAGTACACCTTCAGGGCGCCGACGGCGATGATAATCCCCCCGACGAGGATGACGCCGAAGTACTGCGTGAAGAGGCCGAGCATCTCCCCGTTACCGAGCGCATGACCCTCCGCGTCGGTGCCCCGCAGCGGGTTGTTCGGCACGCCCTCCTCTACCTTGTGGGTGACGCGCGCCACCACCGTGCGCCACACATGTTTCGCCTCGTCCGCCCGGCCTGGCGTGCGATACTGGCCGACGCCGATGAGCAGGAGTAGCACGCCCGCCAGCACGCCGATGAAGCCGCGCGGTAGTTTGAACGGCAGCCACCCGACCGGCTCCTCCGCCACGGTTTCGGGCAGGTCGCCGGTGAAGAGATTCATGCCGCAGCCGGGGCAGTTCGGCTCCGTCCCGATGATCGGGCGGGCGCATTGGGCGCACTTGCAGCTTTGGGACCCGTCCAGCCGCGTTAGCGGGACGACGTATCCCCGTCGCAGGGGCGCAAGGTTCTGGCCACAGTTAGGGCAATTCCAGGTGTCGCCCCCGTGGTATATCGGTTCCTTGCAGGCGGGACACTGGAACGCGAAGTCGCCGGGGCGCGCCTTTGTGGCTTCGGGACTCCAGTTCTCAGTCTGCGCGGCGGGCGGGCGCTTCTTCCCGCCTCGTTCGCGGCCCAGGCGTTCCATGCGTTTGGCGTCGGGGTCGCGGCCCTGGCGCTGGAGCAGTTCCGCCCACTCCATATAGGCTTCGGGGCGTTCCGGGTGAAGGCGACCGCATTCCTCGAAGTACGGCTCGGCGGCGCCGGTATCTCCCAGCAGCATGGCGGCGCGCCCCAGGGCGAGGAGGACCTCGTAGTCGTGCGGCAGCTCCTTTTCGGCCTCCCGAAGGTAGTGGAGCGCTTCCGTGATTTTGCCTTCATCCAGCAGCAGAGCGCCCATTCGCTGCATATCGTGCGCCGTAAACGCCACGCGACACCTCTCTTCATGCCATACAGGGACGAGGGAGCCGCCCAAAGCGGCTGTCGCGGCCCATGAGTTAGTATCGGATGAAGCCTTCTTCGGTTCCACGGCCGTTTTCACTCATTAGAAGCGCGCGGCCCGTCGTCGCATGAAATCGCGGCACAACTCTTCGAGAAATTGCCCGTACGGATACGAGTCGGCATCGGAAGGCGTCATATCCAGCCGCGCAAGGATTGGAGTAGCGAGGCGGCGGGCGATCTCGGCGGCGACGGGCGCGGCGAGTTCCCCCCGGCGATCCATGAAGCGGTGGGCCGCCTCATACTCTTCGCGCGTCACGTCTCCGATGAAGGGAATCGTGACGCCGGGGGTCTCCTCGAAAAGGGGCGTTCCCGCCGCTTCATCCTCAGCGAATCCTGCTGTCTCCGGCACAGGGAACGGGAAGGCCGGTTCCTGGCGAAGGGACGCGGGGGGCGAGGGAGAGGAGGACGGGTCCCGGTACTCCTTCACCACAACGGTGCCCGCCGCGTAATCCCCGACGCGCTTGTACGCCGGGCTGAAGAACATGCAGGTGACGCCGATCCCGTAAGCGGTGGGCAGCGCATCCAGGATGCGGACGAGGTTGCGAATGGCCGACGTGAAGAAGTCCACCGGCTGACCATTCTCCTTCACCACGCGCAGGTTGAGCCACCGCTTGCCGGGGGTTTGGCCGTTCCAGACGGCTTCAAAGACGATGAAGTAGCCCCAGATGATGAGGAAGTACGCGAAGGCCAGCGCGCCCATCGCCCAGCCGGACAGGTTGAACAGGTCGTCCACGCCGCCCATCCAGTTCGACAGTCCCCCGATGAAGGCGAGCGCGGCCAGGACAACGCTCACAAGCAGCAGGCCCTGCAACAGGTGATCCAGCAGCACGGCGGCGAACCGCGAACCAATCCCCGCGAGCGTGTAGATGATTTCAACATTTTCAGGCGTAGTGACGGTGAACTCGCGAGCCATGGCAACCTTTCAGGGAATGAATATCTTCCGGTGAACGGCGAGATGATGCGGTGGCTGAGCCGAACCTCACGCCTCAACCGAGCCGACGCGACTCTCGTCATAATAGGTCGTGGAACGGGGAACTGGAGAGCCTCCAACCTCATTGTATCGCAGGCGGCCCAGGCTCTCCCACTGCGTGCTGCGGAAAGGAGAAGCGATGATTAACTTTCTGCGGGATTGGGGCCTGAGGCTTCCGGCGGCGCTGTTCCTGACGGCGGGGTGGACACTCATGGCGGCGCCCGCGTTTACTGATGACGCCCCCCCTCCCGCGCCGCCCACGGAGGCGCCGCCGACCGTCGCGTCCATTCCTGGGCCGGAATCGTATGGCGACCTGAAGGGGCCGTTCACCACCGACTATAAGCCGGTGACGCCGCCGCCCTCCGCCGCGTGGAAGTCCGCGCGCTATGCGATGCTCACGTCCGAACTCAGCCCGGCGGTCCTGTACCTTAATCACACGCATGAACAGCATCTCTTCGGAAAACTGTCGCAGTGGGGGCTGGGCGCGCCGACCTCGTTCGCCTTCCTCAACGAAGGCCCGACGCTTCAGGCGCACTCCGCCCCGTCGGTCGAGCTGCCGACCCCCAGGCTTGCCGAGCCGTGGATTCTGGTCTGGTTCCACGGCGCCAAAGGCTGGACCGACTGGGATTCGCCCTGGTTGGTCGTCCTGCAGCATCGCCCGTCGCGTATCCTGAAGGATGAGGACGGCCTGCACCTCACGTTCCCCGGTGACGCGGGCATCACCGCCGCCATGCCGCTGTTCGGGTATGGCAAGTCTCCGCAGCGCTGGGCGGACCTCACCCCGGAGGCGCGCCAGGCGTCCCAGCCGGTCGCCAACACCGAGGCGTGGGTCGGCGACCTCCCGACGCAGATCATCCTGCGCGCCCGCTGGTGGACGAGAGCCCTCCGCGCCTATCCCCTCCACTCCCGCGAAACGTTCTCCGTGGACCGGGGGAAGGACCGCCTTACAATTCGGGAGACGATGGAGTGGCTGCCCATCCCCGATGACTGGAAGACGCCCGCGATTAAGTTCGCCCCGATCTCCCCGACGCTCGCCCTGGCCGCCGGAGACCCTCGGTTCCCGCTCACTTTCTCCGCGCCGACGTTTGACCCCGATCTCATGACGACGTACGGACCTGACATGGGGATCATCGGGAAGGATCAATTCGACATCCGGCTGGACGTGCTGAGTTACCTTCACGAGACAGAAGCGCAGCAGGTTCCCGATCTCGCGGCCCATCCGGCGGCCCAACCGGCTCTGGCGCTCCTCCGTCAGGCGATGGCCGACAAGTTCGCCAACGCTGAGGGGAAGTGGAGCGTGGACTTTGGGGAGGAGAACTTCTGCTGGGCCGCCATGTCGGATCGGTACTACCCGCAAGGCATTGCATTTGCTGATCCCGCCCTACAGGCGAACGCCCGGAAGTCGCTCCACAACTATTTCGCCAACTGGGCGCTGAAGGAGGAGCGGTTCAGGCCGTTCAAGGGGATGCTCCTCCTCGCCGGGCCGGGCATCGGGACGTGGGGCGGCTACGACGACGCCGGGAAATTCAGTTCCAACCTGCTCCTCACCGTCTGGAACTACGCGCAGTATACCGGCGACTGGGACCTGGTGAAGGAGCGCTGGCCGCTCCTGAAGCGCCTCTTCATCACGCCGCTGGAGAGCGACTGGAAGACGTTCGGGCGCGCCGCCATCGCCGAAATGGGGGACGAGGCCGCCCCGGCTATGGCCATGGCCCGCATGGCGTATCGGATTGGCGACGCCGACACCTACGCCTGGGCCGCCTACCTCTTCGCCCGCGAACTCCTCCACGAGTTCGTCAAGCAGGACGGCGCGAAATACTTTCAAAAGCGGCAACCGTATCACACGATGGAAGCCATGCCCGAAGCGGTGTACCTCACCAACCTGTGGGGCGACACCGCCGGGTGGCAGATAGACGGCCCCACTTTCCCGGCGACCACCGGCGAGCGGCAGTTCAACAATCGCTGGGTGCGTTTCGGGGACCCCGACATCGCACGGTTCCATCGGGATCATCTTGCGGATGAGACGAAGCGCGAACTGGACGGCTATGCGGCTACCGGAAAATCGCCGTACAAAACCGATCACGACGACGGCCACATCGCGCCGTCGCTGCAACGCCTGCGGAGTCTGCTGCTGAACGAAGCGCCAGAGGAACTGGCGAAACTCAATCCCGTGGACAAGATCGTCGCGCAGCCGGACAGCGGGAAGGTCGCGGTGGCGCTGGCTTTCCTGCGAACGGCCGCCCCTGCGAAGACGGTGCGCCTCATCCCACGGGGGAAGGCGACGCCGTTTGTTTTGGGCCTCGAGCGACAGGTGGAAGGCGGCTTCAGCGGCCTCGTTCAGAATCCAGTGTGGGAGGTTCGCCCGAAAACAGGGGAGCCGGAAACCTTCTGGCCGACCCCGGTGTGGCATTTCTGGAAGCCGCCCGCCTCGCCGGAAGCGACGCCGGTGGGGGACCGCTGGCCGTTTGGGGAAAGCCGCCCCGACGGCCCCGCGCGTCCGAGGTCCGGGAAGACGCTCCGGCTGAACTGGAACACGCAGGTAACGACGTTCGAGTTCTGATTCCGCCAGGGGGGAAGTCAACCCCAGGATCAACGATTGACGCAGAGGGCCGCAGAGAAACCCCGGGAGAATGACGGGGACACAAGGGGCTGAAGGAACTCAGTGGACTTAAGGGAAGATGACCTGTCACGCCATTCCAGCAAGGCCTCTTGTTTGGCGTTACACCTCTGTCGCCTGATGGGATATACACTCGCGCACCACCCTCTGAAACCGCGTCACCGGGACGGCGGCGCGTCCATCACAAAGCGGTCCCGCTCCCGTCCCTCCGCATAGATCTGGGCGAATGTGAGTCGGTTCGGCGTGACGTTCATCAGCGTGAACGTGTGAACATCGTGAACATCCTTCACGTAATACGAGAGCTGCGGCAGCATGAACTTATACAAACTCTGACCGCCCGCA
>JBBRGS010000039.1:0-23087 GCA_038240635.1 Armatimonadota bacterium | reverse complement strand
TGAGGTAGATATGCTGTAGTTGAAGAGACCATGCCGTCCACCAGCCCCTCTCCTGTGGGAGAGGGGTGGCCGAAGGCCGGGGTGAGGTAGATATGCTGTAGTTGAAGAGACCATGCCGTCCACAGGCCCCTCTCCTGTGGGAGAGGGATGGCCGAAGGCCGGGGTGAAGCCGGAGGGCTGTATCCATAGCGACCATGATCTCACCAGCCCCTCTCCTGTGGGAGAGGGGTGGCCGAAGGCCGGGGTGAGGTAGATATGCTGTAGTTGAAGAGACCATGCCGTCCACCAGCCCCTCTCCTGTGGGAGAGGGGTGGCCGAAGGCCGGGGTGAGGTCGGCGGGCTGTAGTTGAAGAGACCATGCCGTCCACAGGCCCCTCTCCTGTGGGAGAGGGGTGGCCGAAGGCCGGGGTGAGGTAGGGGGGATCGTTCATTGGCCGGAAGGCTTCGGCAGGGCGGGAGTCGGCGAAGGCCGACTTCGTGGGGTCGTGGCAGCGGTTTCAATCGCCCGCAACATCTGGATGGTGAGGAAGGCACGCCTCCGCACAGGCGGACCCTTAGTCGAAGGCTCCGAGCGAACGATTTCAGTCTGTCGCTCGACGGGGTTGACTCTCACGCTACCGAATCGCTCGGCGGAACCGCTGCCACGTTATTCTCCCTGCAAAACTATGAACCACATCCATACTTTGTCACAGGGTTGCCCGATACAAATTGGTATGTAAAAAACCCACTGGAGATGTGGATGAGCGGCATGGATTCGGCACGGATGCGTTTACGCCTATGGATGGGTGCGCTGTTCACATTCCTGGAGCGCCTTCGATGGTTTCGAGGCGCTTCCAACGCACGGGCGTTTCTTCCGACTTCATCACCGGAAGAGGCGCCAGCTTTTCGTGTCACCGCTGTTGCCGCCTCCCTTGAACCCCTCATCTCCCGCTCCGATTCGGAGGCCCTTCGGTGTTTGACGATCTCCTGCTGCTCTGCGCCACCCCCATGGAAGCCGACGGTCTCGCGCAGCGGTTCGAGGCCGCGTTCCCGCCCGCCGGAGGCGCTCCCCCCCTCCTCCGCCTCGCCGTGACGGGCATGGGGATGGTGAACACCGCCAGCGTCCTCACCCGTGAACTGGAGCGGCGGCGACCGAGGGGCGTCCTCCAGTTCGGCGTGGGCGGCGCCTATGTCGGCTCCGGCCTTGTGGTCGGCGATGTCGCCGTCGCCACCGAAGAGGGGTACGGCGAGGTGGGCGTCCTGACTCCCGACGGCTGGCGCGACGCGGAGTTCATCGGCATCCCGCTCGTCGCCGGGCCGCCGCCACGGTTCAATCAGTTTCCGCTGGACGCCGAACGCGCAATCCGGATCGCGGAAGCCTGCGGGGCCACAGCGGGACGGTTCCTCACGCTGTCGCAATGCACCGGGACGCAGGCCCTCGCCGATACCCTGTGGGACCGCTTCCACGCCGTCTGCGAGAACATGGAAGGCGCGGCGGCGGCCCACGTCTGCGCCCTCTACGGCGCTCCCTTCCTCGAACTGCGCGGCATCAGTAACATGGTGGAGAACCGCGACCGCTCCCGATGGGACTTCCCCCGCGCCATCGCCGCCGCGCAGGAGGCCCTCCTCGCCACGTTGGTCCGCTTCCCCGACCTGTTCACCCCAGCGACTTCCGACGACTCCCAGGATGCCCCATGACTCCTCTCAGCCTCGGCTACTCCCCCTGCCCCAACGACACCTTCATCTTCACCGCGTGGGTGAACGGCGCGATACCCGGCGCTCCTCCCGTTCAGGAGCGGCTGGAGGACATTGACACCCTCAACCGGCTGGCGGAAGAGTCTCGGCTCGACGTGGTGAAGGTCTCCTTCCACGCCTTCGCCTTTCTGCGGGGTCGGTACGCGCTGCTCCACTCCGGCGGCGCCCTGGGTCGTGGGTGTGGCCCCCTCGTCGTGGCGCGCGAGTCCTTCACGCGAGACAGCCTTGCGGGAAAGCGCATCGCCATCCCTGGCGCGCGCACCACCGCCGCCCTGCTCCTAAGGCTCTACGCTCCCGACGCCACCGATCTCGTCGTCATGCCGTTTCATGAGATCATGGCGGCCACCCGCGACGGCTCCGTGGATGCGGGACTCATCATTCACGAAAGCCGCTTCACCTATCCCCGCTACGGCCTGCGCCAGGTGGTGGACCTCGGCGAATGGTGGGAACGAGACACGGGTCACGCCATCCCCCTGGGCGGCATCGTCATCCGCCGCGACCTGGGGCCGGAAGTCGCCCGCGCCGCCGACCATGCCCTCGCCCAAAGCGTGCGGTACGCCCATGAGCGGCCCGAAGCGGTGTGGCCCACGGTGCGGCGCCACGCGCGGGAGATGGAGGATGTGGTGATGCGCCAGCACATCGGCCTGTATGTTAACGGCTTCACCGAGGATTATGGCGAGGAGGGGGAATCGGCCATTCGATACCTGTTTGAGCGGGCGGAGGCGCTGGGAGTGGCGCCCGCTTCGGATCGGCCGCTGTTTGCGGAAGAGACGACCGCCATAGCGCCATGAAAGGCCGGTTGCCTTTGGAAGGCCCGGAAGACAGAATGAATTCCGATGCCCACGGCGAACAGCGATGTGACAATAGTGTCATACCCGGAGAAGACGCAATGGCCCCCAAGACCATTCTGATTGTGGATGATGACAGCGCGGTGCGGGAACTGGTGCGCTCCGGCCTGGAAGACAAGGGCCGAAACGTGCTGGAGGCCGAGAACGGCTTCAAAGGGTTGTCGCTGGCCCTTAAGCAGAAGCCGGACCTGGTGCTTTTGGACATCCTCATGCCCGTGATGGACGGCTTTACCGCCTGCCTGCGCCTCCGGGAGCAGTCCACCGTACCGATTCTGTTCCTCAGTTCCCGCGTCGAGGAGAAGGACATTATCGCCGGGCTGGGACTGGGCGCCGACGGGTATGTCACCAAGCCGTTTCGCCTGGGGGAACTGGTGGCCCGCGTGGAAGCGACCCTCCGCCGCGAAGCCGAATATCATCAGCCGAAGCCGTCCGATTCCATTTTCAGCTTTGGCGACGTGGTGGTCAGCTTCAACGGATTACGCGCCACGAAAGGCGGTCGGGAACTCCCCCTCACACCCACCGAATTCCGGATGCTCCATTACTTCCACGATCATCCCGGCGAGATCGTCACCCGCGATCAGCTGCTCGTTGAAATCTGGGGCGAATCCCCCGAAGGCATCCTGACTCGCACGGTGGACACTCACATCGCCCGGCTGCGAAAGAAAATTGAGCCGCACCCGGATCAGCCGCAGTACATCCTCACGCTGCCCGGCGCGGGGTATCGCATGGTCCGCAATCCCAACGACGAACTCTAGCCAACGCCACCTGAGGGAGCCGCGCCGCCCTCACGCCGTATCGCAGGGGGCGGCCCCACTCAGTTCCGTTGCGCGCCATCCTCGATCCAGCGCGCGATTTTTGCCAGGTCCTCCGCCGGAACGTCGCCTTCGCGGGGCATCTGCGAGCCGTGTCCGCCGAGATTTTTCTGTGTGTTGCGCATTTTGGCGAGCAGGTAACTCGCGTCGGGCTGGCCAGGCAGGACGCGCATCACTTTGCCGCTACGCACCTGGCGGGCGGGAACGTTCACAATCTGGTCGTAGCTGTTCGCGGGTTCCAGCAGCAGCGCTTCTCCGGCGTTGGCGGGATCGCCGCCGTGACAGTCGGGCTGAGCGCAGCTGCGCGTGAAGATCGGCTGGATGTCGGCGGAAAACGAGAGCGGGCGCGGACGGTTGCCCGACACTGTGACGGTGAAGGCGGCTACCTGCCCGCCGGATCGCGCGGTGATGGTGGCGGGGCCGTCTTTGGGACCGGCGGCCAGATGCGCGGTCTGCCCCGTGGGGATGGCGGGCGAGACGGCGACGACCTCCGGGGCGCTGGTCTCCCATGTCACCTGCGCGGTCGTCATGGGCCGGCCGGAGAAATCGGTCACTTCCACCGTGACATTCACGGAGCCCTGGGCGGGGAGGCTGTCGGGCGGCGATTCCAGGGTCATCGCCTGAGGGCCGGAAGGGCCGCTGAACCGCCCGCCGCCGCAGCCGCCCCCCGCGACGAGCGCCAGCGCGGCCAGGCTCCAGGCGAGCGTGATCGTTACCAGGGGGGTTCGCATTCCAGGGGAAAAAGGGTTCATTCTGATGATCATGGTTCGCCGAGCGCCGCTCTCGTTCCTTCATCTCCGCGTCGGTCACAGATTCGCTTCAGGCGACAGCGCGAGGGCCGCATGACTCTCGCTGATGCGGTGGAGCGAGGTCGTATCGCGCTGGAAGCGGCGGGCGTGGATACCCCGCGCCTCGACGCCGAACTGCTGGCGTGTCACTGCGTCGGCTGGACGCGCACCCGCCTGTACACCTGGCCCGAACAGGCGCTCACCGAACCGCAGGAGGCTCACTGGCGCGCGCTGCTTCACCGCCGCATCATCCGCGAGCCGCTGCCGTATCTCCTCGGCGAACGCGAGTTTTACCGCCGCTCCATCCAGGTGACGCCTGACGTACTCATCCCCCGACCGGAGACCGAGACGCTGGTGGAGGGCCTGCTGCGTCGCCGCCCGTGGCCCTCAGACGACGCGCGGCGCCATGACGCATGTTTCGCGGATGTGGGAACGGGATCGGGGTGTATCGGGGTCACTTTAGCGGCGGAGGTCCCCCAGGCGACAGGGGTGTTGACCGATTGCTCGGAGGCGGCGCTGACGGTGGCCCGCGACAACGCCCGACGCCTGGGAGTGGAGGAGCGCCTCACGTTCCGCCGCGCCGTCTTTCCCGACGGCCTGGACGATTTGGCCGGGCGCCTGAGCGCGCTCGTGTCCAATCCGCCGTATGTCCGCGAGTCGGAGCGGGATCAGCTGCCGCCGGAAGTGGCGGGCTACGAACCGGCCGTCGCACTGTTCGCCGAGGTGGACGGCACGGCCATGCTGTTCGATTTGCTGCGCCATGGTCGTCGCCTGCTGAGGCCCGGCGGGTGGATCGCTCTGGAGTTCGGCGTCGGTCACGCGGAGCCGCTTCGGGTGGAAGCCGCCGACCGGGGCTACACCGCTATCGCCGTGGAAGACGACCTGGCGGGTCATCCCCGCGCCCTCTTTGCCCAGCAGCCGCGCTGATTCCACATCATACCCCCTCTCCTGGAGACCTGCTTGCCCCATCCCCATACCCTGGACGAACGACGACGCCTCGCGCTACTGGCGGCGGAAGACCCCTCCGGCCCCCTGCTCGCGGAAGAGGCGGAAGAAGTGTTTGGGCGCGTCATTCAGGCGCGCGGCCAACAGATCACCGTCGAGACGGACGACGGCGGCTCCGTGAAGTGTCATCTGCGCGGACGGATGCGCCTCGCCGACCGGACGGAAGGACACGTCGCGGTGGTGGGGGACCGGGTCCGGGTCCTCATGGGCGCGGAGGGAGGCGGTGTCATCGAGGAGGTTTTACCGCGCCGAAGCGCGCTCACCCGCGCCCGAACCGGGAAGGCGCCGCAGGTTCTGGCGGCCAATGTGGAGTGCGCGCTGCTCGTGTTCGCCGCCGCGTTGCCCGACCCCGATAATTATCAGCTCTATCAGCTCGATAAGTTGCTGGTGCAGGCGCAGGCCGGGGGGCTGAAACCCCTCATCTGTTGCAACAAGATTGACCTTCGACCGGAGAAACGCGCCGTCTTTCAGCCCTACGCCGACCTGGGCTTCCCCGTGCTGTTCACCAGCGCGCAGACCGGCGACGGCCTGGAAGGGCTGCGTGAGGCGTTGGCGGGCGAGCTGAGCGTGCTGTGCGGACCGAGCGGCGTGGGCAAGTCGAGCCTGCTCAACGCCCTGAACCCCGACCTCTCGATCCGCACCGGCGACGTGAGCGACTGGACCCGCAAAGGGAAACACACGACCACCTCGGCGGAGATGCACCCCCTCGGACCCAACACCTGGATGGTGGACACGCCGGGCATCCGACGGCTGGAACTCTGGGAAGTGCCTAAAACCGATGTGGAGCGCTACTTCCCGGAGATCGCCGGCCTGTGGGAACAGTGTGATGACCCAAACTGCCTGCACGCGGGGCAAGCGGGATGCGAAGTGGTTCGCCGGGTGGAATCGGGCGCGATCTCCCATCGCCGCTACGAGAGTTACACCAGCATCATGGAAGGCCGCTAGTCCCCCCAAAACGGGGGAGGATCACACCGCCTGCGAAACGGCCATCGGCGCCGAGGCGAGCTCCTCGCGGGGTGGCGGGGGCGTGTAGGAATCGAACCCACCGGCGCCGGATTAGCCGCCGCCCTAACGGGTTTGAAGCCCGCGGACTTCACCAGAAGCCATGCGCCCCCCTCGCGCGACGCCCGGCCAGATTCCCCCGAACGTCACGACAACCGAATACGCCGCGCGCGACGCCAATCCCTTCCGCGAACCGCTGCGCGCGCTCCTCGCGAGCCGAAGCGAGTTCCCGCGCGCTCATCCGCCGGAGACGTACTTCACCACCTGCGTTTCGGTCACGGTGATCAGCCCTTCGTGGACCATCTCCTCCACAATGCGCAGGGCGAGGGCCGCGCGGTCCCCCTGATCCACGATTTTGATGACGACGGGCAGGTCTTCGGAGAGGCGAAGCAGATGCGCCGTATGGATGCGACTGTGGGCGCCGTATCCCGCCATGCCGCGCAGGACGGTGGCCCCGGCAATGCCCTCCCGCCGCAGTCGCTCCACCAGGGCGAGGGAGAGCGGGCGACCATGCCACTGATCCGATTCGCCGATGTACACCTCGATGAGCCGCGCCGGTCCCTCGATCTTCATCGCGTCCTCCCTGGTCCATGGGGCGGTTCGGCGTTTTAGCGCGGCCAGTCCGCCCGATTAGACTTGTCGGCCCAGTAGCGTACCCACGCCCGCCGCCAGGACGCCCACCGCCACACTGCCCCCGACATACGCCGCCGCCAGGACGACGCTGCGGAGTTCCAGAAGGTTGACCGTCTCCACCGCGAAGGTGGAAAAGGTGGTGTACGCGCCCAAAAAGCCGATGCCAAACCCCGGCGTGAGGAACGTCGGAACAGCCCACCGGCCTTCACCGCGCACCCCCGCAAAGAAGCCGAGCAGCAGGCAGCCGCTGATATTGATGAGGAAAGTGCCCCACGGGAACGTGACGCCGAAGCGCCGCAGCGCCCAACCGCCCACGAGGTAGCGCGCCGACGCGCCCAGCGCCCCGCCCAGCATCACCCAGATCAGGCTCCTGCCCTCCGTCATGCCGTCTCCTTCGTGATTTCCGGGGCTTCCAGGCGCCCATAGCGACCGGCGCTCGCTTCAGTCCGGCCAGCGAGATCCGGTTTCCAGCCCCATCGCTTTGCGGAAGATGCGCGTCGCATCCGCCACATCAATTATACCGTCTCCGTGGACGTACCCTTTGGAGGGCTGCCCCGGCGGCGCCACATCCCCGGCGTTGAGGGAGAGGGTGTTCTCAATCGGCTCGATGTCGAGCGCCACGGAGAGGGCCTTGATCGCGTCGATGCCCGTCACGGCGCCATCGGCGTCCATATCGCCGGGCAACGGCAACTTTGTATCCTCGTCCAGCAGCGCGTCCAGCGGCCCGGCGATGAGCATATACTCCCCGCGCCAGGCTCCGGGGCTGTAGACCCGCACTTCGTAGCGAACGGCCTGCGGCAGCGTCACCTTCAATTCCTGCCCGTGCCAGGCGCCGAAGGACGTGCGCTGAGGAAACGAACCGGCGTCCGTGGCCGTGGAGCCGTAAACCACTCCCCAGCCCGTGTCCAGCGGCGCCCCCGGAACCGGCCGCGTGGGAACGGGCAGGCCGGGGCCAACCAGCGCCAGGCTCACGTCATTCGGGGCGTCGTAGACGGCTTTGAACGGGATGACGGGAACAGCCGAGAGCGCGAATCCCGCCGGGGCGTCGAGGCAAACGTAATCGGTTTGATCGGCGCGCTGGAAGGCGCCCAGCACGGCGTACGCCTCAACAAGGTCGGGCAGCCCGGCGGAGCAGCCTTCCTGGATGAACGGGTTCGTGGAGATGGGGGAGTGCGCCCATGCCGTCCCGGCGCTCCCCACTCCCACCGCCACCACGATGAGGAGCGCCCGCTTCCGGCCTTTGTTCTGCGAGCGTTGAGCGTTCAGCCACTGTCGCAACCTGCTCCCCCCCTTCCGACGGCGCCTCGCTTATACGGCGCTCACTTCCGCCACACTCGTTTCCTCAATACCGACTTCCACGTGTTGCGCGGCCTCTCCCCCTGGCAAAGCCACGCGAGGCGACAACGGCAGGGCCATGATCACGGTCGTCCCTTCGCCCTTACGCCCGATGATCCGCAGCAGGAATCGTCGCCCCATCAGGCGGCGGCCCCGCTCTCGGAGCACCACCAGGCCGCTCGCTCGCCCCACCGACCCCGCGAAGACCTCCGCCTGCCGCCGAGGAGTGAATCCCGGCCCGTCGTCGCGCACCACGCACCAGAGGCGCCCGGCCTTCACCTCCGCCGAAATGAAGAGATGGCCCGGACTACTTTTCCGGGAGATGCCATGCAGCGCCGCGTTCTCCACGAGGATTTGCAGCCCAAATGACGGCACGAGGGCGTCGAGCGCCGCTTCGGAAATGCGTTCGGTGACGTGGAGGCGGTCCTGAAAGCGCGCCCGCTCAATCTCCAGGTAGCTCTGGACGTTTTCCCACTCCTCGCGCAACGGGATCAGCGGTTCGGGCGCATCCCGCAGGCTGCGGCGGAGAAAAGCGGCGAGGCGCACAGTGAGTTTGCCCGCCGCGCGGGGGTCCATTTCACAGTAGGCGGCGAGGGTGTTGAGCACATTGAACAGAAAGTGAGGATGGACCTGGCTTTGCAGCGCCTTCAGTTCCGCCTGGGAAGCCGCCTGTGTCTGCCGCTCCAGTTCGGCGAGTTCGAGTTGATAGTTGCTGAAGAATTGCGCCAATCCCACGCCGAGGCGCACCATATCGGGGCGGGTGGCTTCGCCCTGCACGCCGTAGATGAGGACCCCGCCCATCACCGCGCCGTCATGGACGAGGGGACTAAGAACTCCGCTGGCCAGAGGGCAACCTGGATGCGCGCAGGCGAGCTGCCCACGGCTGAGGCGCACTTCCTGGCCGGTATGCAGGTTGTCCTCAAAGGTGAACGGGAGTGGCCCTTCCGCCGGATGATGATCGCTTCCGGCGCCGACGTGCGCGAGAATGCGGCGGCCATCGGTGAGGGCCAGCGCGCCCACTTCCGCGATGCTGTAGACGATTTCGGCGATGGCCCCGGCGGATTCGGCGGTCAGACCCTGTCGCAGCCAGGGAAGAGTCCGGTTGGCGATGGAGAAGGCGCGCTCAATCTGCACGCTGCCGATGCGAGCCTGCTGCGCCTGAAGGTCTCCGATAATCCAGAGGAAGAGGACGACTCCCAGCCCGCCGCTGAGGATGGCCGCGCTCCACGGGGCGACGAGCTCGGTGATGGGATTGACGATGATCGTCGTCTCGCGGAAGAGGAGAATGGAGAGCCAGATCGCCTGGCTGAGCGCGCCCATCATGAAACCCGACGCCTGAAGTTGCCGGGGCGTAGGCCGAAATCGCCCGATCCATCCGCCCACGCTGCCCCCCAGGACCGCCGCCAGCCCCGGATTGAGGGCAAACATCACGGTCGGGGTGTTTTCCGGCGCCTGGACATAGATGGAAGCCATCGTGGCGAGCATGGTGAGGAAGCCGATGGCGAACCCCATCTCCGGCCCGATGAGCAGCCCCGCCGTCACCGCCGCCACCAGGCCCGTGTTCACGGAGGTGTCCTGCTGCGCGAGGAGGTCCGCCGACGGATTGCGGAAGCGAGCGGGATTGATCCACCACTCCATGAGGGCGAGCGCGGAGAAGAAGAGGAAGACTTTGATCTTGTCGGCGCGGGAGGTGCGGTGCAGCAGGAGGCGCCCAAAGAGGGACTCTCGGCTGAGAAGATACGCAACCGCCACCAGGACGCAAATCTTCAGCAGGCTCGTGGAGAGACTGACGACGAAGAATTTCTGCAAAAAGGCGGTAAAGGAATCCAGCCCGGTCATGACGCCAGTTTACCATATAGCGCCTCGCGCGGCTTCGATTTCCGGGGGTGCCTCTCGCTCCGTTGAGAGCGTCGAACCACACCTGAAACCGAAGCCGCGCGAGGGTTAACTTTACCCATCACCCCAGGGCGCCCTACATCCCGCCTGGATTATCCGCCGTTGGGATTGGCGGGCTGACCACCGGGCTGACCACCGGGCTGACCACCGGGCTGTCCGCCAGGCTGTCCGCCACCCCGGTTGCCCCGTCCGCCACCTCGACCGCCGGGACCGCCGCCCATGCCCTGGAACAGCTGCCGCATACCCTGGCGCATCTGCTGCTTCATATCATCCGGCATGGACTGCCACGCCGCGCGGCGGTCCTGCATCATCTGCATGCGGGCTTCAGGCGTCATGTTCATCATGGAGAGCATTTCGTCCTGCATCGCCTTCTGTCGCTGCTCCGGCCCCATCTGCTGCATCAACTCCATGCGCTGCTGGTTCGCCTGATTGTAGGCGCCCACTGCGGCATCCGTCGAGACCCCGGCGGGAGCGCCGAAACCCGCGTTGCGCGCCGCAATCACGTAGAGCGTTTGGATGCTGGATCCAGGGAGCGCCGGCGCGCCGGGGGCCATGCGCGCCGCGCCGGGGGTCACAAACATCGAGCCGCGCCCGCCGGAAAGTTGCGCCACCAGCTTATCCGTGCCGAGCGAATGGGCAGCCCGCACGAGGTCATACAGCCCTTTGTTGGGGGCGTACTTCGCGGTACTCTTCTGAACCACTTCCACGCGCGCCCAGACCGGGCCGTCGGTTCCCACGAGGGCGGTCAGGGCCTCTTCGAGAGGACGCCGATCCGCGCTGACGGTGGCGCGCGGGTTCACGCCCGGCTCCACGACGATGGTCGCTTTGGACTGCGTGGCCAGCGTTTGCGCCGCCTCGGTGAGGGGGGAGTCGGTCACTTGCAGCGTCACGTTGGGGCCGTGCGAGCCGACCGTTACGGCGTTCTCGTTGAGGGTGACAGTGGGAGCGGAGGTCGCCGCGTTCACCTGGGTCGGGGTGGGAGGCGGCAGGACCTGCGCCCGCGCGCCGGAAGCGACGATGAGCGTCAGCGCCGTAATGGGAAACAGAACGTTTGCAAACTTCATGGGCGGGTGTCCTTACCGGAGGGCTGAGTAGGAAAAAGAAGGTCCGGGGCGCGCACAGGTCGCCCTTCAACTGTGTAAGACGTAAGGAGCGGCGGATACGTTGCATATTTCTGACGCGAACGCCGCCATGGACGAAAGGCCCGCATCCCCTGAAGCAGGAAACGGGCCTGACGGATGGAGCGGTAACAGGTGGAGTGGTTAGCTCACCCCTGTCCGCTGCTTGCCGGAGGGCGCCGGGGTCCCGCTGCCGGTCATCTCTTCGCCGCCGCGCTTGCTGAACATGATCGCCATGCCGAGTATGACGGCGCAGACGACGACGACGCTCCAGCGGAGCATAGGGGAGATCGGGGTGATGACGATGGGGGCGATCAGGATGCCGACGAGGTTCATGACCTTGATCATCGGGTTGAGGGCCGGTCCCGCCGTGTCCTTGAACGGGTCGCCCACGGTGTCGCAGATGACCGCCGCCTTATGGTTCTCGGAGCCTTTGCCGCCGTATTCGCCTTCCTCAATCAGTTTCTTGCCGTTGTCCCACGCGCCGCCGGCGTTGGAGAGCATTACCGCCATGAGCTGGCCGACCACGATGGCGCCCGCGAGGTAGCCGCCCAACGCTTCGGCGCCCATCCTGGGGTCGCTGTAGCCGAGCGCGAACCCGACGAGGATCGGGGTGAAGGTGGCGAGGATGCCGGGGCCGAGGAGTTCCTTCTGCGCGGCGGCGGTGCTGATCTCCACGCACCGGGCGTAATCCGGCTTGGAGGTCCCCAGCATGATGCCGGGGTCTTCCCGGAACTGGCGCCGCACTTCGAGGACGAGCAGCGTCGCCGCGCGGCTGACCGCGTTGATGGCGAAGGAGCAGAAGAGGAACGGCACCGCGCCGCCGATGAGGACGCCGATGAAGACCGCCGGTTCGCTGATGCGGATGGAGGGAAGTTGCGCGTCGGTCATGAACGAGCGGAAGAGGGCGACCGCCGCGATGACTGCCGTGGCGATGGCGAACCCCTTGGTAAGGGCCTTGGTGGTGTTGCCGACCGAGTCGAGTTTGGCGACGATGCGGGAGCCGCGAGTCTCTTCGCCGGGATGCAGTGGGTCTTCGGCGTTCGCGCCGCTCATCTCAAAGATGCCCTGCGCGTTGTCGGAGATGGGGCCGAAGGTGTCCATCGCCAGAAGGAAGCCGGTGGTGGTGAGCAGGCCGAGGCCGGTGAGGGCCACGCCGTACGCCGCCATATAGGCGTTGCCGTGGAAGATGATGATGGAGCCGAGGAGCGCGCCGCAGATGGCGACCGCCGCCCAGGTGCTCGATTCCAGGCCGCTGGAGAAGCCGGAGAGGATCATGGTCGCCGGGCCGGTCCGGCTGGCGCGGGCGATCTCCTTCACGGGAGGCTTGTCGGTGGCGGTGAAGTACCCCGTCAGTCGCTCGATCACGAGGGCCAGGATGATCCCCATGAATGTCGCGCCGAAGAAGGTCCACCACGGAAAGCCGGGGATGTCATTCATATAGAAGTAGCTGACCGCGCCGAAGCCCAGGCTCGCCAGCGCCGCCGCGATCCAGAAGCCCTGGCTCATCGGCTTCATCGGGTCCATGTCGTCCCGCTCGGAGCCTTTGACGGTCATGGTGCCGAAGATAGAGGCGAAAACGCCGACCGCGCGGACGAGGAGGGCGAACATGACGAGTTTCATCACGAGGCCGACGCCGACGACGGTGGACGCCGCCGCGCCGAGGATGATCGCCGCGACGAGGGTGACTTCGTAGCTTTCAAACACGTCGGCGGCCATACCCGCGCAGTCGCCCACGTTGTCGCCTACGTTGTCGGCGATGGTCGCCGGGTTGCGCGCGTCGTCTTCGGGGATACCGGCCTCAACCTTGCCCACGAGGTCCGCGCCCACGTCCGCCGCTTTGGTGAAGATGCCGCCGCCGACGCGCATGAAGAGGGCCGCGAGGCTGCCGCCGAACCCGAAGCCGACGAGGACCTTCATCGCGTCGCTGCCGTAGTAGAGGAAGATGAGTGTAGCGCCGAGGAGGCCCAGGCCCACCGTGAGCATGCCGGACACCGTGCCGGACATGAACGCGGTCTCCAGGGCGTCCTTGAAACTGGTGAGGGCGGCGTGGGCGGTGCGGACGTTGCCCTTAACGGCCATCCACATACCGAAGTATCCGGCGAGGTAGGAGGCCGTCACGCCCAGCAGGAAGGCGATGGCGATGCCGTACTGAAGGCCCTTGGAGGAGTAGGCCGGAATGGTGCTGTAGGTGAAGAGCAGCACGAGGAAGAGGGCCGCGACGAACCAAACCATGACGGAAATCTGGCGCTTGAGGTACGCCATCGCGCCCGCTTCGACCGCGGAGCTGACTTCCTGCATCGCGGCGGAACCGGGGTTGCGCTTCATGACCGAGCTGATGAGAAAACCGCCGTAGAGCAGGGAGATGATGGCGGAGAGGAGAACGAAGTAAAGAATGTTGCGGTCGCCCTGCTGGAACGGTGGGAGATCAATCGCCTCTGCGGCGTGGGCCGACGAGGTGGCCAGCCATCCCAGCGCTCCTGCCACGAGCGTGAACGACATCCCCCGTTGGAAGAAAGAGGCGATGCGCCCCTTCCCGAATGGATGGGTGATGAACACCAAAACCTTCCTTTCCGCGGGTCCCGGTCCCGGGGCGTTCCGCGTAGACGGATTCCTGCCTTAAAACCGCATCTCAGCGAACGAGATGCCGGAAGCGCAACCGGCGAACGGGGCGCCCTGAAAGGCGGGAGCGCACTCTCCCCGCCTGCTCGGACAACCCTCCTGAAGCGGATCGGCGCCGGTTACGGCGGTCTCGGTTCGCCTCGTGACGCCTTTGGTTGTCAAACGTATCCATGACGCGGATCAAACGAGATTAAGCGCTGAAGAAGCGACGGAGGCCCCCTTTGGCTCTACCGGGGACGTTCCTTCTGAATGTTGGGATTGGAGACGGGAAAACGCAAGGGGGATTTTCCCGCTCCATCACAAGCGCTCTTCGGAAACCGCCGCCTGGGAACGCGACGCGACTCCTCCTGGGCGCCTCCTGGGCGCCTCCTGCGCGGAGCGCCTTCCCTCGCCGTCTCCATTATGGCCGCTCGCCCCGCCGCCTGAACCCTCAACCCAATACTGGGCTGTTGTGAGACATCGCCAAACCGTCTCGCGCGGCATCAAGGGTAGGAATTCTCACGCGGGATCGGGGGTGCAATCGAATCCCACGTCCCCGGAGGGTTGGATGAGCTGAAAAAAAGCCGTCGCAGGGGGGGGATGACCCAACTCCGCTGCGACGGCCTGCATGGGTCGAGGGGGGACGGCCCCGGCGCGGCGCCTGGCCCTCCCTCGAAAGATGATCGTGCACCCGTTGTCGTTCACGCCCTGGTCAGCGGCGTTCGGGTTCTCCGGCTCCGGTCAGGCATTCCCGCAACACACGCCGGTGGTCACTTACCGTTGCTGCCTTCCGGCCCTGGCGGGGTTCGTAAGCCGACGTTGCGCGGGACCCAACCCTCAACACCTTTGAAACCGTGCCCAGCCTGATGAAGGCGGACCTCGAACGGGAATTCAACCCCACTGGAGCGGATTGTGGGTGCAGGGAGCCGCTACTTCCCCGTCTAGCACGATCAATCGGCACGACGCGGGCCAGCGCCTCCGGCCTGAGACTCCTCGCCCCGTCGAAATCGGTGGAACGGCTCCGTGATGGCGCTTCGGTTCCATTCCGTGTCCCCATTATACCAGGCTTCCCCGCGCCGCTCAACCTCGCGGGGAAGCCTGGCGCCGCCGGCGGCTCGCAATGGAGAAGCACGGCCCGTTCGGCGGCCTACAACACCTCCCAGCGCGGCAGCGTCACCGTTTTGGAGATCGTCCGCACGCCTCGCTCATCCACCACAAGATGCTTGTCGTCGGTGAGGCCCTCGCCCTTCCAGCCGTATACGTCCTGATGAAACTCGCTTTGGCCCACCGGGTCCATGGAGACGGTCAGATCGAAGGCGTCCGCCTTCATGGGGAAGAGATCGGTCGGCTTGTGGTCCATCTCATCGGGGTCCTTTGAGAAGTCGAGGATGAAGGAGAACTCGGTGGAGTCCTGGCCGGGCTTGGTGTCCTCCGTGGGGAAGGAGACCTGCTTTTTGAAGGTGGTGAGGTTTGCCTTCTGCCAGGTGAAGTCGTCCGCGTGGAGGGCGAACCGGCGAGCGAAGTTTTTGTCGCGGAACCAGACATCCAGCCGGGTGTAGAGCCGGTGATGCTCGAGCTTGTCCTGGAAGTCCGCCCCTTCGAGGCGCCCGATGACCTTCAGCTTGCGCGGCGCGACCTTCACCACGTGGAAGTCGAAATGCGTGTTGATTTGATGACGCTGATTGTCGCCGGAGGGGACCCAGTGCGGCGGCGAAGCGGTGAAGTCGAATTTATAGCCCGGCTGTCCCGCGCCTTTACGGAAGAATTCGCGGCGGAGGATGTTGACGTTCAGGTTGCGGACCTGCACCAGCATCCCTTCCATCGCTTTGGGAATGTTGGGGTCCTTGTTCGCCGCTGTGACGACCGAGGGCAGGGCCACGTATTTCAGGATTTGCTGGCTGAGCGGCAGCGAGCCGTACTCCTTTTCGGCGGCGTCGAGGGCGGCGCCGACCGCCGGGCCGCCTTTTGTGCGGAGGAGCGGCTCCAGCTGCTTCCACGAGAAGGCGATGTTGCGGTTCCACTGGTCGAACATGGCGTCAATCTGGCCGTTGGCGCGCATGGAGTGGGCGATGGTGTTGTGGATGTAGTATGGCGCGGGTTCGCCGTCGGTGCCGGGATGCTTCACCGCCTCCTGCGCGTATTTCTCGGCCGTCTGGTAGTCGTGTAGTTTATGGTAATGCATATACGCCTGCTGGAAGTACAGGTCGTAGATGTTGGGATTGTCCTTAATGCCTTTGTCGAGGAATTTCACGCCTTCGGGGATGAGGCGCTGATCGCCCAGGTTGTAGGCAAGGTGCCAGGCGCCCGTGGAGTAGACATCAATCTGGTGCGGGTCGAGCCAGGTGACGATGTAGAAGATGGGGACAAGTTCGTCATACTTGCCGGAGTGGAAGTACTCGTCGGCGCGCACCCACAACAGCCCCGCCGCCACCTCGCGGAACCCCAGCAGTATCCCCCCGAAGAGGGCCGCCGACTCCTTGTACACCTGCGGCATGGCTCCCCCACCCTGTTGCCGGGGGGCGTAGTAGTGGCGGTCGGGATCAATCCAGGTTTGCAGGCCGATGGTGGCGAGCCAGAGCGCGGCGGCGAGGACCAGCCACATGCGTCGGTCCGGGAGTTGCATTGAGAGACCTCCCTACAGCTCCCGCCGGTCGAAGATGACAAACGCGACGATCAGTAACATCAGGGAATAGAGGATACCGAGCGGGATGACCTTGGCGAAGACGTACTGGTAGAAGTTGGTCTGCGCCAGTTGCTCGGAGTGGATGAGTGGGTTGGTGGCGTTAAAGTCGGCGAAGTTGGGGATGATCCACTTCACCACCCTCAGGAGGATGGCGAGCGCGTGATTGCCGGAGCGCGCCGAGCTGTTCACGATCTCCTGTAGGAAGTCGCTGAGCGAGCCGACGACGAAGATGAAAAACGTGAGCGCGGCGTTGATGTTGCGCGACACAAACACGCTGAAGAAGAGCGCCACCGACCCCAGCATGATGAACTGCACCCAGATGAGCAGCACCCCCACGAGGATTTCGATGGGGAACCGAAACGTCTTGAGGAACAACAGCACGAGGAACGCCAGGCCCATCAGCCCGATGTTCACGCCCAGCGTCAGGGACAGGCCGAGCTGTTTGCCCGCGAGATACGCCCCGCGCCGCACCGGCTTGCTGAGCAGCGTGTAGATCGTTTTGCGGTCAATGTCGCTGGGGATCAGGTCGGTGCCGAGGAAGATGCTCATCACGGCGCCGGCCAGCACGATGACGCCGAACGCCATGCTCTTGATGACGATCAGTTCCACCCGGCTGGCGTTGGCGACTCCCATGTCGCCCGCCTTTTGGCCACCCATGCCGCTGGGGTCCGCGAAGAAGGCGAACGCCTGAGAGAGAATGATCATGAGGATGGCGACGAAGAGGAAGATGTAGACAACCTTCTTCCGCAGCGCCTCGCGCAGGGTCAGAGTGGCGATGGTCCAGACGTTCACGCCGCGCCTCCTTTCGGGCCGTCGGTGGAGGTCCCGCTGAGGGGAGGGGAAGCGGCGCCGCCATCCTGCTGCACGGTTTCAAGGAAAATACTCTCCAGCGACCGGCGCTGCGGGATCACGGAGACGAGTCGGGCGTGGGCGGCGCGCACGGCGTCAATGATCTGGCCCACCTTTTCCTCGTCGGACTGGTAGAGGAGGAGGCGGTTCTCCTGCGTGATGGAGCGTTGCGCAAAGTCCTGCAACACGCGGGCGAGGGCATCGTCCGGCCCATCCACGATGATCTCCATCTCGCTGCCGGCGAGGAGGTCGTCCACGTCGCCGATTTTCATCAGTTTGCCGCGATGGATGATCGCCACGCGGTCGCAGATGCGCTCCACGTCGGAGAGTTGATGGGAGCTGGTGAAGACGGTTTTGCCTTCCTTGCGGAGGTTCTGGATGATGTCGCGGATATCGATGTGCGCGATGGGGTCCAGGCCGGAGGTCGGCTCGTCGAAGAAGAGGAGTTTCGGCTCGTTGATGAGGGCCTGCGCGATGCCGACGCGCTGGAGCATCCCCTTGGAGTATTCGCGGAGCGGCTTGCGTTCGTCGGGCAGCCCCACGAGGCGCAGCAGGCGGGTGATGCGCCTGCCGCGCTCCTCGGCGTTGATGCCGAACAGTTTGGCGTAGGTGTTGAGCAGTTCCGCGCCGCTGAGGAAATCGTAGAAGTATGGGCTTTCGGGGAGGTAACTGATCTCCTGATGCACCGACATATCGCCCACCGGCCTGCCGAGGAGTTCGGCGCGGCCTTCGGTGGGAAAGATGAGGCCAAGCAGCATTTTAATCGTCGTCGTCTTCCCGGCGCCGTTGGGGCCGAGAAAGCCGAAGATGAGGCCCTCCTCCACCTCCAGGTTTAGATGGTCCACCGCCAGGTGTCCGGTGGCTTTGGTGAGAAAGCCGTACCGCTTGGTAAGTCCGATCGTACGGACCGCAAGGGCCATACGGGGGTTCCTCCTATGCGTTGAGGGGCGACCGGCGGGCCGAAGAGACGGGAATCAGGCCATGCGTGAAGCCGGGCCAGGCCGGTCGCGGGGGTAACGTCGGATATCGGAGAGTGGAATGGTCCGGGGGATGCGTTCGGGCGCGCCTCGCCGCGACGTTCCGAACGGGCGCGCCCGCCGAAGGGAGACGAAGCCGTTCCGCGTGCGCCTCTTCCTTCGTGGCGCGGGAGGAGTGGAGCGGGTTTATTATGAGACTTTCGCGGGCGAAGGTTCGTTCCGAGGGTTGGCGCGGTGGAGACGCCTGGAGGCTTCCCGTTTCGCTCCCCAACGGCGGAACGGTACAATGGCGTCGTGCTGAACCCTCCCGTCACTGACACCCCCACCTCAGCCCCCGGTTCCTATTCGTGACCGCGCCCCGTTCTTCCCGTCGGTCATTCCAGGGGTATCGAAGCCGCACGCGCGGGACGCTTCTGGCGCTGTTCACCCTGGCGCCGTTGCTCTTCGTTCGCGGGGTTCAGGCGCAGGCGATCACCGTGCCCGCGCGCCTCTACGCCCGGCCCGGCGCCGTCGTCGCGCTCGATCTTTGGGCCGACGCGGGCATCGTGAACCTGGTTGGGGTGGACCTCACCCTCAACATCAACGCAGACGGCGCGCACAATGTTCCCGCGCCGCAGGCCGCCCTCAACGCGGAGGGCGACCCGTACGCGCTGCCGGGCCGACTCATCCCGCGCCCGTTCACGCAGGTCTTCGCCTCGCCTGACACCTTTTCCGCGTTGCTCACGACTCCCGCGACGGCGGGCGGCTCCGGCCCCGGATGGATCGTCTCGCTGCCGCTTCAGGTTCCGGCGACGGCCCCGGCGGGCGCGGTCTATCCGCTGACCTTCTCCCGGCTGAACGTCACCCTGGGAGACGCCGCGCCCCTCGCCCTCACCGCCGAAAGCGCGATTGTGGTGGACCCCGATACCCCGCGCGACGGCGACCTGAACGCCGACGGACGCATCACTGTGCAGGATGCGACGCTGGCCCTGCGGATCGCGGCCCAGCTGCTCACGCCCACGCCGACGCAGCATTTCACCGGCGACCTTTCGCCCCGCGACGGGCGCGTCAACGTCGGCGACGCCATCGGCATCTTGCGCCTCGCCGCCGGTTTGTAGCAACCTTTCATGAGGCTCTCCGGCGCCTCACTCTTGCCATCTTCTCCGCGCTGCACGCTTCCCATCCCCCACTTCCCATGGCCGACTTCTCGCTAACCGATCACCCGCATCGCCGCTACAACCCCCTCACCCGCGAATGGGTCCTGGTGTCGCCCCATCGCGCCAAACGGCCATGGCAGGGGCAGGTGGACAAGCCTGCGCCCGACACGCGCCCGGCGTACGACCCCGCCTGCTACCTTTGCCCAGGCAACACCCGGGCCAACGGCGAACTGAATCCGCCTTACGAGTCGGTCTATGTCTTCGAGAACGACTTCGCCGCCCTGCTGCCCGACACGCCACCCGGCCCCGCGTCGTCTTCCTCCGGCGGCCTGTTCGAGGCGCGCGGCGAACGCGGGCTGTGCCGAGTGATCTGCTTTGCTCCGGCGCACAATCTCACCCTGCCGGTGATGTCGCCGGAACAGATCACCCGCGTGGTGGAAGCGTGGACCGAGCAGTACGCCGACATCGGCGCGCGGAACTGGATCCGCCACGTGCAAATCTTCGAGAACAAGGGCGCGATGATGGGGTGCAGCAACCCGCACCCGCACGGCCAAATTTGGGCCAACGAGTCGCTGCCGCTTATCCCGCAGCGCGAACTCGACGCGCAGGTGGCGTACCGCCAGACGCATAATTCCTGCCTCCTGTGCGACTACCTCGTCGGAGAACTGAGTCGGGGAGAGCGGATCGTTCACGAAACCGACGCATGGCTGGCGGTGGTTCCGTACTGGGCGGTCTGGCCGTTTGAGACGCTGCTGGCGCCGAAGAGACACCATGCTTCGCTGCTCACGCTGTCGGATGGGGAGCGGGCCGATCTCGCCCTCATCCTGAAACGCCTGACGACGACGTATGACAACCTGTTCCAAACGTCGTTCCCCTACTCGATGGGGATTCATCAGGCGCCCACCAAAGGCGAGACGCCCGCCGGGATGCACATGCACTTCCACTTCTTCCCGCCGCTGTTGCGGTCGGCGGAGGTGCGCAAGCACATGGTCGGCTACGAGATGCTGGGCGAGCCGCAGCGCGACATCACGCCGGAGACCGCTGCCGACCGACTGCGCGCAGTGACCGGGCCGCACTACCTGACGCCTAACGAGTAGTTCAGGTGGCTAAACGGCGACGACGGCGCGGGCGGGTGCGCGGGCGAGGCGGAGGGGTCCGTCGCGGCCCTCGCGTTCGTGGGTGTCGGCGATCACGGCGCTCATGAGGCGCTCCATCGCCTCCTCGGTTTCCACCTTCATGAACTCGCCCCGCAGCGCCGACGCGCCGGGCAGCCCTTTGATGTAGTGCCCCGCGTGCATCCGCATCTGCGACAGGCCGCCCCTCTCGCCCTTCTGCGTGACCATCATCCGGCACTGGCGCCGCAGCGTCTCCAGCCGTTCTCCGGCGGTGGGCGGGGGCAGGCGCGTTCCGTCCGTCAGATATGCCTGGGTTCGCCCGAACAGCCAGGGGTCTCCCCACGCGCCGCGCCCGATGAGGACGCCATCCACGCCGGTCTCTTCCAGCATCCGGACGGCGTCTTCGGGGGCCACCACGTCGCCGCTGCCCATCACCGGGAGGGAGGTGGCGCGCTTCGTCTCCGCGATGATCGTCCAGTCGGCCAGCCCGTTGAAACCCTGCTTCGACGTGCGCCCATGCACCCCGACCGCCGCCACGCCGCACTCTTCGGCGAGTTCGGCCACCTGCGGCGCGTTGATGCACGTCTCATCCCACCCGGCGCGGATTTTGATTGTGACGGGGCAGTTCACCGCCTGAACCACCGCCTGGAGGACCGGCCGCAGCGTATTCAGGTCACGGCAGAGGGCGGCGGCGGCCCCGGTACGGAGAACCTTGGGGACTGAGCAGCCGAGGTTGATATCCACGTAGTCGCAGCCGCGAGTGACCACTTCCCGTGCGGCGTCGGCCATGAAGTCGGGTTCCGCGCCGAAGATTTGGCACCCGACGGGGCGCTCCTCGTCGGTCCAGTCCATTAGGGTGTAAGTCTTCTGACTGCCGTAATGGAGCGCGGTGGCGCTAACGAGTTCGGTGCAGACGAGGTCCGCGCCGCCCTCCTTACACAGGAGGCGAAAAGGATGGTCGGTGTAGCCCGCCATCGGGGCGAGGGCGACCCACGGGCGGGGCGGCAGCAGGGCGAGGAAGCGATCGCGGCCCGTCATCGCGCCGTCGCTTCGTTGGAGGGGAGGGGGAAGTTCCGCGTCCAGAGGAGTCGCAGCCCTTCGAGAGTCAGCCAGGGGTCCACATGGCGAATGGCGGGACAGTGGGCGGCCACCATCTCGGCCAGCCCGCCGGTGGCGATGACCGCCGGATCGCCGCCCAACTCCTCGCGGAACCGCTCAATCATGCCGTTCGCCTGGTCAGCGTATCCGAGGAGGATGCCGCTCCTCATGCTCTCCACAGTGGAGCGCCCAATGGCCGCGCTCGGACTCTTCAGTTCAATCCGGGAGAGGCGGGCGGCGTGCTGCGCCAGGGCGTCCACCGAGATGCCGATGCCTGGCGCGATGGCCCCGCCGAGGTAGGTCCCTTCGGCGGAGAGGGCGTCGAAGGTGGTGGCGGTGCCATAATCCACCACGATGGCGGGGCCGCCAAAGAAGTGATGCGCCGCCGCCGCGTTCACGATGCGGTCGGGCCCCACGTCCTGGGGCGGGGAGTACTCCACGGGGATGCCGCCGGGGGTGTCCCACCCGACGATGAGGGTGTCGCCGTGCGGGCAGACCTCCCCGGCGAACCGCTCCAGCGTGCGCGCGATGGAGGGGACGACGTTGCTGATGGCGACTCCGGTGAGGTCCGACGTGTCCCGCCCAACTCGACGGAGGAGACCATCGAGGAGGACGGCGTACTCGTCCTGAGTGCGCGCGCGGTCAGTGGAGACGCGCCAGTGGCCGATCCAGTCGGCGCGCGAGCGGTTCGGAACTCCCTGGGCGGCGCAGAGACCCAGCACGATATTGGTGTTACCGGCGTCCACAGCGAGCAGCATGGGAACCAATCAGGAGGAAGGCGCTGCGTTTTCGCGGAGCCAGGCGTCGAGGTCTTCGGGGGTGGAGAAGTCGAACAGCGCGTCCGCCAGCGCCTCCAGCCTCTCCCCGGAGAGACTTTGTAGCGCCGTCTCCTGCGCCTCGCTCACCGCCCCGACCTTCCGCCGCAGCAACCGAAGGCCCAGACGGAGGGCCGCTTCCCGCCGTCCGTGCTCCAGCCCCTGCTCCAGCCCCTGCTCCAGGCCATCCTTCAGCCCTTCCTGGCGGCCTTTCTCCAGGGCGACCCGCTCAAAACTCAGGATGTACGGCATCTTCTTCTCCTCTTCATACTCCACTAACGCGCTGCGGAACTCATGCGTTTGCGGCTCCGTCAACCCGATGATCCACTCCACAAACTGAAGCCGCTTCAGGGCTTCCTCCCGGCTCAGCCCCAGTCCATACAGCCGCTTCGCCAGGTTCACGGTCGCCCGAAGCCGCTCGTTCCCCCTCGTGCCCTGCGCCGTCCGGTGCGCCGCCACCACCACTGTGAACAGGTTCCCCGGCCGCTCCAAAAGCAGCGTCTCCACGTCCAGTTCCAACAGTTTCACCACCGGGAACCGAAACCTCATCTCACAGCCCATCCACCTCCTCAGATATTCGCCGGAACGCCACTGCGGATTGGTGTCTCCGAGGACCGCCAGACTCGTCACCTGCCGCCGATA
>JBBRGS010000038.1:0-23260 GCA_038240635.1 Armatimonadota bacterium | reverse complement strand
CTGTCGCGCCGTATGTCCAGCGCCCTGTGCCATCCTGGAGACCAAAGATGAAACAATCCGCATGGTGGTCGCTCCCCGGCCTGATAGTCCTCCTGCTGTCCGGCGGGGTCTCCGGTGTCCAGGCAGTAGATGCTCCCGCCGCTGAGCCTCCGAGCGGGTCGGTTGCGGCGCCCGCCCCGGACAGCGACGCCCCGAAAGGCGATGTTGCGGCGCCCGGCGATCCCTCCTCCCCGGCCTCCGATGAGAAAGCGACCGGCCCAAAGGCGCCGGAGGATGCGGACACAGCGGCCTCCGACAAGCCCGCCAACACCTCATCAGATAAAAATTCCAAAACGGACGCTACGAAGAAACCCGCCTCCAATCTGTCCAAACGACAGCAACGGGATTATGCGAAAAAGTTCAACACGGCGCTGGAGTTGTATAACAAAGGCTCCTATCCCGAAGCGGAAGTCGCCTTCCGGGAAGCCCTGAAGGTTAATCCTGAAGATGGCAGGGCGTACGGGATGATCGGCGGCTCGCTCTACAGCATGAAAAAATACGCCGACGCCGAAAATCCCCTCAAGGAGGCCATCCGCCTCGACCCGGAGACACCCGGCAACTATGTCAACCTGGGCAACGCGCTGCTCGCTGAGAAGAAGTTTGATCAGGCCGAACCGATTTTGGCGCAGGCCGTCAAACTTAAGCCGAACGACGCGGACCTGCGCAGTAAATACGGCGCCGCCCTCGCCGGGCAGGACAAAAACGAGGCGGCCGAAGCCGCCTTCGCGGAAGCTGTCCGCCTCAATCCCGAAGATAGCTACTCGCAGGGCATGCTCGGTTCCATCCGATTCAACCTGGGCAAGTACCCCGACGCCGAAGACCCGCTCCGCCGCGCTGTGAAGGCGAACCCGGACACCTCCGAGTACCACATGACCCTCGGCGAGACGCTCATGCAGCAGGGCAGGTTTGATGACGCGGAAGCCGAATTCGCCGAAGCCCGACGCCTCAAGCCCGATATTGCCGACCTCTCCTGGAAGCGCGGCAAAGCCTTCGCCGGCGCTAACAAGTGGGATCAGGCATCCAACGCCTACCGCGAAGCGATCCGTACCGACCCCGAAAACGCCGGGTACTACTCGGATCTGGGCTACTCGCTCTTCCAGCAGTCCAAATTCAGTGAAGCGGAAGCCGCCTTCGCGCAGGCGGTGAAGCTCAAGCCGGAAAACAACTATTACCAGAGTATGCTCGGCGTGGCGCTGTACAACCAGGATAAATACAAAGAATCCGAAGAGATGTTCAAGGCCGTCACGAATCGCAGCGCGTCCGACGTGACCGCGCTGATCAACCTTGGCCTGTCGCGCTTCTATCAGGAGAAATATCCGGACGCCGAGGAGGCCTTCAACGCCGCCCTCAAGGTCGCGCCGACGCACGGGGTCGCACTCGCCAACCTCGCCGCCACCTATTACAAGATGGACCGCCTCGCCGACGCGAAGACCGCCGCGCAAAAAGCCATCGCCAACGGCTACAAGGACCACTGGGTCTACGCCCGACTCAACCTGAAACCGAGCGAGTAAGGCAGACCCTTCGCAGGATGATTGTTATGGGACCCTCCGGCCTCTTTCGGGAATCCGGAGGGTCCTGCGTTTGTCAGGGCGCGGGTTCCGTCGCGGGCGCGGAGGGCGGGGCCGCTACGGGGGTCTCAGCGGGAACGGCAGTCTCTGTGGAGTGAGCGGCAGGCTCGCTGGGCTGTGCGGCAGGCGGCGCTTCCCCCGACGAAGCCGAAGGGGCTTTCGGGGGCGGGGGCGGCGTATCGGGCACCCGCCTGGCCTCGACGTGAAGACGTGTGGTCACGCGCACCGTGGCGTCGGCCTTCGATTTCGGGTCGGCTGAGGCGGGTTTGACGGTCAGCTCCAGTTTCATGTCGGCGCGGCTCTCCAACGGCATACCGTCCGCGAGGGAGACGCGGGTCTCTCCCGTCCCGGTTTGGCTGCCACTCATGACGCCTCCGCCGGCGCCTTCCACCGTAATGTTGATCGGGACCTTCAGTTCGGTGCGGATGCGGGCGGCGCGCTCCCCTTTCTCCTCTGTCACGCTCACGAGCGTGAGCTTGCGCTGCGCCATCGTCTTTTGGCCGTTTGGCAGCATGACCGGCAGCTCATCCGCCCAGGAGTCGCCCGGCGCGACCGCTTTCTCCGGGAACGCCGGGAGGTTATACAACAGGCTGCTGAAGGTGGTGGCGTCCAGGCCCGGCAGCAGACTCGAAGTCAGCGTGTCCAGCCCTTTCATCTCCAGGAGTTTGCCGCGTGGTGTGATCACCGTCGTGATGGGGGGCGGAGTGGCCGCGTCGGACGCCACACCGTTGTCCGTCAGCTTCAGTTCGAGGAGGCTGCTCTCCAGCGCAATCTTCCCTGGATCCGCCTGCGGCAACGCTTTCACGCGCTGGCGCATGGAGAGTTCGGCCTTCACCTGTTCGGCCTTTGGTTCGTCGGGCAGTTTCGCCTCGCCCTCCATCTTCAGAACCGTGCGATACGAAAACGCCTCTCCCGGCGACAGGCGATACTGGAGGTCCACCGGATCGGGAGCGGCGAGGGCGGCGGCGCCGGTCAGCAGGAGGAGCGGTAAAAGAGGTAGTTTCATGGAACGCCTCATGGACAGAGATAAGGAAAGGGGTGGGTTGGCCGGGCACAGGCGGCGCGCCTCCCCCGTGACGATCCGGCCCAGGGTAAGCCCGGCGCTGCGTCACTATTCGCGGGATCGCCGGGCGGTCTCCGTCACATTCTGAATCGTGAGCGCCACATCGCGCACGGCTTGCAGCGTCTTCTCCGGGCCGGGGAAGTGTTCCACGCTGATGCAGCCGTCGTAATCGTCATTCCAGAGGCGGCTCAGCGCCTCCGCGAGCGTGACATCGCCCTCGCCGGGGAGCGGATTGGCCGTTCCCGCCGGGTTCGGCTTGATGTGAACGTGAACCAGCCACGGCTCGATGCGCTCATACCCGTCGGGGTAGGGCGCTTCCCCCAGCGCGAGGCCGTTTCCCACGTCCCAGACGACGCCGAGACCCTCCGGTTCGCCCAGGCGCTGAAGGAGCCAGCGCGCCTCCGCAAAGGACCCCACCATCGTGTCCGCCTCATTCTCCAGGGCAAGAACGGCCCCTCGCGCGGCGGCGGCTTCGGCTTTGGGCAGGAGGAAGTCGCTGATCCGGTCGAGCCAGGGAGTTAGATCGCGGTCCCAGTCGCGGCCCCGGTTGGGCGCCCAGAGGGAGAAGCCCCGGATGATGGGGCATTCGAATGCCTCTGCGAGGTCCAGCATCCGATTGAACCATGCCGCGTGGCGCTCCCGCTCCTCCGGGCTGTCAGCCTCACACTTGCCGACCGGCGAGGCGAGAGCGCCGATCCCCAGGTTCAGGTCGGCGAGGACGAGTTTCATCTCCCGGACGGCGCCGGAGGGGAGGTCCTGCACCGAGTGGCCGAGGAGTCGGTTGCGGATTTCGAGGCAGGTGGCCCCGGCGTCGGCGGCCAGGCGAGCGGCTTCGGGAAAATCGTCGGCCACTTCATCGGTGAACACGCACGGATCAAACATGGGTGGCTCCTGGGCGCCAGGGTTACTGGGCGGTCGGGTTCTCTGGGCGAGTGGTTAGGAATTGATCTGGGGCTGACTCCATATTCGCACGCCCATGTCGTCAATTAGAAACGGGAGCGGCCGCGCGCCGCGCGCCTTCATGGCATCCAGGACCCGCTGGCGACTCGCCAAATCCTCGCAGGCGAAGAAGATGCAGGAGCCATCGAGGGCGCACAGTTTGGCGCCGATCGCGCCCGCCTCAGCCCCACGGGCGATCAGTTCCGCGACGGCTCCACTGAACACCGACGAACAGAGCGGATGAGGCGCGTTCCAGTCTTCATACAGCAACGCCGCCAGGCCGCGTGAATCGCCCGCCGCGAAGGCGTTGCCCACGGCCTGCGCCGTCGCTTTGGCCTGATGCAGACTCCGAAACGCTCCTTCCTCCCCGGCGTTCAGACGTTCGAGAAGCCCCCTGCGACACGCATCAGGGTCCGGTTGAAGCCCGGTCGCGAAGAGTAAACCGTGTTGCTCAAAGGAGAGTCGCACCGACTCTTTGGTCGTCAGTTCGAGGTCCTGCGGCATGAGGACGGCATCCTCCGGGGTTCCTGGGAGGTCGCAGGCGCGGGTTCCTCCGGGGAAGGCGAGATCGTTCAGGCCACCGACGGCGCAGACCCAGGCGTCGTGACGCGGCCAGGGGTGCGAGGAAATATCAATCAGGGCCTCCGTCACTTCACGCGCCAGATCGGCGGGCGTGTAAACGCGCCGGGTGAACTCCCAGATCAGGGCGGTGGTGGCGACGGCGAGCGATGCGGTGTCCGCCAGGCCCGCCAGGGGTGGCAGATCGGTGGAAAGCGTCAACTCGAAGCCGCGTGACGGCGCCGCCCGCTGAACCAGGCGCTCGAAGACGGCGAGGGGCCCCTGTATATCGAACTCATCGGAGTCGTCGGCTTCGCTGGTAAGGCCGTCGCGGAGATGCCGCAGCGAAACATGAGTATCGAGCCGGGGGATCAGGGATGCGCGGGAGTAAATTCGTAGGGCGACGCTGACGACCCGACCGCCAAAGGTGTTAGCGTAGGGCCGGAGGTCGGTCCCGCTTCCGGCGAGATCCATGCGACAGGGAGCGCGGGAAAAGAGATAATCTTCAGGGTTCAAGGGCGTCGGGGGAGCAGGGAAAAGGAGGCGGATGCGGGAGGGAATTCGGCCTGGTCCAAACGGATGGGGGCCGAAAATCATGGTACCCGATTTAGGCGTCGTTGGGGGAGCGTCCGGCGGTTGAAACCGCTGCAACACCCACACGAAACCCGCCTGCGCGGGTTAGGGGATCGCTCATTGGACGGAAGGCTTCGGCAGGGCGGGAGTCGGCGAAGGCCGACTTCGTGCGGTCGTTGCAGCGGTTTTAACCGCCCGGATACTCATGAACTTGCCGGAGGGTCCTCGTCACGGAGGCGTTGCCTTAACAATCCCCTAATCGCCCACCAGTTTACTTGACATTAAAGGCTCTTCCATCTCACACTCCTCTGGACTCTGCGCTCCCTTCTCCTGAAAATGTTTCGAGGTCGCGTGCCCGCACCCTCTTCCTACACTCCCGCCCCCCCGACGCTCCCCGAACCCCGGCCCGCTCGCGCCGCGCGCCCTCTTCCTGGCGTCCTGGGGATGCGGGGCGCCGCCATCGCATGGGTCACGGTCATGATCGTGGTCCCCCTCGCCGGGATCGTTCTCAAGGCTTTCTCCGAGGGCGGCGCCGCCTTCCGGGACGCCATCGTCGCCCCTGAAGCGTGGGACGCGATCCGCCTCACCCTCCTGTGCGCGACCGGCATCAGTGTCATCAACGCCGTTATGGGCGCCCTCATCGCATGGACTCTGGTGCGCTGCCAGTTTCCGGGTAAGACCTTCCTCAATCTCCTTGTGGACCTCCCCTTCGCCATCCCGACGGTGGTCACCGGCCTGATGATCGTCATTCTCTATGGCCCCAACAGCGCGCTGGGGGCCTTCGCGGGGGCGCACGGCGTGAAAATCCTGTTCGCCAAACCCGGCATTGTAATGGCGCTGCTGTTCGTCACCGCGCCATTCGTCGTGCGCGCCGTGCAGCCCGTCCTCATGGAGTTGGACCCCGAAGTGGAACAGGTGGCCTGGACGCTCGGCGCGGGAGGGTGGCTCACCTTCCGCCGCGTGCTGCTCCCGACCCTGTTCCCGGCGATCCTCACCGGCAGCCTGCTCTCATTCACGCGGGCGCTGGGCGAGTTTGGCGCCGTGATTCTCGTGGCGGGGAACATCCCGTTCCGGTCCCAAACCGCGCCGGTGTACGTCTATGGCCAGATCGAGTCGGATCATCCGCAGGCGGCGACGGCGGTTTCCCTGCTGCTCCTGGTGATTTCGCTGGGAACGACGCTGTTCCTTGCCCGATTCCAGCATCAGAAGGAGGGATAGATTGAATCTCTCCCGCGTGAAGCCGATAACACCTGAGAGCGTGGAAACGCCTGCGGAAACCGGGCGCGTTCCTGTGGCGTATGGCGGCGCTACGCGCTGGAGTCTCATCGGCGCCACATGGGTCTATCTGGGCCTGCTAATCATGCTGCCCGTCGCCTGGATGGTTCGGGAGACGTTTCGGCGCGGGCCGGGGCCGGTTCTTGAGGCCCTGAGGACGCCGGAAGCCCTCCATGCGTTCGCGCTGACCGGTTTCGTGAGCGTGATCACTCTGGCGCTAAACACCGTCTTCGGCGTGATCCTCGCGCTGACCCTGGTGCGGCAACGCTTTCGGGGCCGGGGGTTGCTCAACGCGCTGGTGGACCTGCCGTTTGCGGTGTCGCCGGTCATCGCGGGGTATATGTTGTTGCTGCTCTTTGGGGCGCAGGGCTGGCTTCACGCGCCGCTCACGCTGCTGGGGTGGAAAGTGACCTACGCCGTGCCGGGCGTCGTCCTCGCCACGATCTTCGTCTCGCTGCCGTTTGTGGTGCGCGAACTGGTCCCGGTGCTGGAGGAGATGGGCGTGGACCCCGAAGAGGCGGCGGCGACGCTGGGCGCCGGACCCCTCACCACCTTCTTCCGGGTGACGCTCCCCGGCATCCGGTGGGGCCTGTTGTACGGCGTGACCCTCACGCTCGCCCGGTCGCTGGGGGAATTCGGGGCCGCGCTGGTGGTCGGTGGCAACATTGCCGGTCAGACCCAGACGGCGACACAATACGTCAACGAGCAATTCACCGCCTACAACTACCCAGCGGCGTTCTCGGCGGCGTTCGCCCTGGCTTCCGTCTCGCTGCTTACACTCCTGGCGTCGGAGGCGTTTCGTCACAAGGTGCAGCGCCAGCTAAGTAAATCCGCCTCCTGAAAGTGTCCGGGCCGTGGGAGGCGCCCTCTCACGGAAAGGAAACTCCTCCATGCGCGGTACGCGCAGTCTCACCCTGATCTCTCTCCTCGCAGCAACCGCTTTCGTCTCCTCGCCGCGCGGTTTCGCGGCAGTCCCGGTCTCCGATCCCGGCTCAGCCGCCCCCGGCGCGCTGCTCGCTCAGGCGGAAACGGCTCCCGCCGCCGCATCGGACGACCGCGACGCCAAAGTGAACGCCCTGGAGCGCCAATTACAGGACCTCCAGCGCGAAGTTCAGGAACTTCGGCAACTCCTCCGGCAGAATCAGGCGCAACCGAACGCGCCCAACACGCCGGAGACGACGCTGCCCAAAGCGGAAAGCCCCAAACCGCAGGCGACCGTACCCGTCACCCCCAGCGTGAAAGTCGGCGGCTATGTGCAACTGCGCTACGAAAGCAATCAGCAGCGCGAGCCGCGCACCGACTTCCGGCTGCGACGCATCCGCCCTCGCTTCGAGTATAACCCCAACCCGAACGCCACCTTCGTGATGCAGCCCCAGGGCGAAGGCGGGACCTTCATGCTGCTCGACGGGTACGCCGACCTCCGCACCACTCATGGCGGCTATGTGGCGCGTATCGGGCAGTTCGTCGTGCCGTTCGGCTTTGAAGCCACCGAGAACAACACCGTTCGTCTCGCGGCGGAACGGAGCAAGGTCGTCGTCGCCCTCATGCCCGATGACGCTCACGACCGGGGCCTCACCTTCACCCGCGACGTAAAAGGCAAGCCGTACTTCACCCTCGGCGTCCTCAACGGCAACACCATCAACCGGGACAATAACAACGAAAAGGACTATGTGGCCCGCGCCAGTTTCCCCCTCGGCAGGAAATCCGCCCTCGGCGCATCCGGTTACTGGGGCAAGGCCTCACAGTTCACCACCGCCGCCGGAGTGACCACCCGAACCAACACCGACAAGGATCGGTACGGCGTGGACGGCCAGACCCTGATCGGGCCGTTGCAACTCCACGCGGAGTACATCGCGGGCCGGAACCTCGGCGCCCGTGTGAATGGCGGCTATGTGGAGGCGGGATGGCTCTATTCCGGCGTGCGGGGCGGCATCCCCTTCGTCAAATACGACTGGTATGACCCCAATCGCGGCAAGGCGAACGACTCCTTCCGGCGCTGGGCGGTCGGTTATGCGTATGATCTGGACAAGACCACCCGCTTCACGCTGGTCCAGGAGTTCGCAAAGGACCAGGCGACCCCCACGAAGGACAACATCACCACCGTCCAGCTGCAGCTCAAGTACTGATTTCATCCCAGGTTGGACTCTGAATCTCGGACGCTCTCCTTCCGCGCTATCGGGGAGGGGAGCGTTTCCATCGCCTGAAGACCGCTGTTTGAAACGCCTACATCAGGAAAGGAACACTCATGCGCGATACGAGTCCCCTTTGGCGCGGCCTGGCTCTGACAGTGGTGGGCGCGATGCTGGCGGGCTGCTCGCCGAGCGGGAAACCCGGCGAAGGCGCTTCCTCCAGGGAGACTGGCACGGGCGCAACCCTCTCCTTCGCGGCGTACAGCACCCCGAAGGAGGCGTACACCGAGGAGATTATCCCCGCCTTTCGCAAACTGTGGAAAGCGAAAACCGGCCAGGACGTGACTCTGAACGCCACCTATGACGCAAGCGGCGCTCAGGCTCGCAACGTGGTGAACGGCCTGGAAGCCGATGTCGTCGCCCTCTCCATGGAACCTGACATCGCCAAAATCGAGAAGGCGGGCCTCATCACCCACGAATGGCGCCAAGGGCCGTACCACGGCATCGTCACGCGCTCCGTTGTGGGCCTCCTCACGCGCAAGGGCAATCCCAAAGGCTTAAGGCAGTGGAGCGACCTGACCCGGCCCGGCGTGGAAATCCTCACCCCCAACCCCAACACCTCCGGGGGCGCGAAGTGGAACCTCCTCGCGGTGTACGGCGCCGCTTTGAGCGGGAAGCAGGATGCGACGGCGGCCGAACAACGCCTTGCGGCCCTGCGGAAGAACATCATCGTGATGGATAAAAGTGGCCGCGAAAGCCTGGGGACCTTCCTGCACGGCGCGGGCGATGTCGCCATCACGTACGAAAACGAAGCCTTGCGAGCGTTGAAGGAGAACCCGAACCAGACCTTCATCACCCCGACCGCCACGATCCTGATTGAGAACCCGGCGGCGGTGGTGGACCGGTACGCGGACAAGCACGGTGTCCGAAAGGTCGCGGAGGCGTTCGTCGCCTTCCTCACCACGCGGGACGCCCAGCGCGCCTACGCCCGGCATCATTACCGCCCGGTGGACCCCACAGTGTCGAAAGAGACCGCCACGCAATTCCCGAACCCTTCCGGCCTGTTCACCGTGCGCGACCTGGGGGGGTGGAGCGCCGTCCAGAAAACCGTGTTCGAGACCGGAGCCGCATGGGACCGCGCCGCCGCCCGGTAAAGGCCTTGAATCCGGGACACGCCGCCGCCCGGTAAAGGCCTTGAATCCGGGACACGCCGCCGCCCGGTAAAGGCCTTGAATCCGGGACGCGCCGCCGCCCGGTAAAGGCCTTGAATCCGGGACGCGACGCCCTGAAGCGGTGGATAGTCTGTAAATCTCCCAGGGATTGAGATGTTTAGCGTCTCATGTGCTAAAATGAATCGAAACCCTCACTCCTCAAATCCTGGCTTCATCCGGTCGGCGGTGGCATGAGCATCGAAATTCGCAATCTCACGAAGCGCTACGGGAGCGGCGCGCCCGCCGTCGAAAACGCCTCCTTCAAGGTGGAGGACGGGCAGCTCGTCGCGTTGCTTGGCCCCTCCGGCAGCGGCAAGAGCACCATTCTCCGCATGATCGCCGGGCTGCTTCACCCCGACTCCGGCTCCATTCTCATGCGCGACCGCGACGTGACCCGCTTGCCCACCCAGAAGCGGAATGTCGGCTTCGTCTTTCAAAACTACGCCCTCTTCAAGCACATGACGGTGGCGAGCAATGTGGCGTTCGGCCTCCAGGTGAGGAAATGGAAGAAGGACGCCGCCGCCGAGCGGGTGAAGGAACTCCTCGACACCATGCGCCTCTCCGACAAGGCGGAGCGATATCCCGCGCAATTGTCCGGCGGGGAGCGTCAGCGGGTGGCGCTGGCTCGCGCTCTGGCCCCCAGGCCGGAGATTCTGCTGCTCGATGAGCCGTTCGGGGCGATTGACACCAAGGTGCGGATAGACCTGCGCGAGTGGCTGCGCCGACTCCACGACGATTTCCACGTGACCAGCCTCTTCGTGACGCACGACCAGGAGGAGGCGCTGGAGATCAGCGACCGCGTGGTGGTGATGAGTAAAGGCCGCGTGGAGCAGGTGGGCAGCCCGCGCGAAATTTTTGATCAACCCGCCACACCGTTTGTCACCGGGTTTGTGGGGCAGGTGAATGTGCTGACCGGCGTCACGCGCGGCGGAGAGGCGCACGTGGGAGGGCTTGCGCTGCCCGCGCCGGAGATCTGTGGGGATGGGGTTCCGGTGAACGCGCTGATTCGGCCCTCCGATGTGCGGCTGCGACCGTCGTTCAACGGCGATTCCGACGGCTCCATCGCGCGGGTGGCGTATCTCGGCCCGACGGTGAAGGTGGATGTGGTGACGCGCGCGGGCGCACGCCTGGTGGCGCACGTCTCCCGCGAGGAATTCCTGGAGATGGCGGTGCTGGCGCGCGACTGGGGCCTGCCGTGGCCTTCCGGCGAAGGCGGCGCCGAGGGAGGAGTGGCCGCGCCCCGCGTGAGCCTCAAAATCCGCGAGGCGCGCGTCTTCCCCGACGATTTCGCCATCTGAACGGAGGCGACTCCTGGCGTCGGGTGTTGTATCATGTAGTCTGAGCCTTCCCATGTCTCTGTCACACTCAGTGACAATACCCTGTCTGCGAAAGAGTTGTGCGCCTCATGCGCGATCCCATTCTCACCATCGATTATCAGGTCGGCTCCGGGCGGGTGCGCCGACGGCTGGCGCGCGAATGGCCCTGTCCCCTGTGCGGCTCGACGCTTGAAGCGGCGGAACACGTGGCGGCTCGCGCAGTGCGGACATTGCATTGCCCGGAATGTCAGGGGAAGTTTCGCATTGTGAAGGTGGCCATGCCAGAGGCGCAACCGAAACGCGCGTGGGATCGCAAGCGGCGCCCGCCCTCGTCCAGTCATAAGGCGAAAAAGGATGAGGAAGGATGAAGGAGTCATGGATTGGGGGCTGTCGCCCGAACCCGGCGTCCGTCCAGGTGATCGGTTCAGGGAGTCGAAGGGCGACAGGGCGAGAGCCAGCGTTTCAGCCCTCGCCTTCGGATGCATTTAGCCCTCCGGCGCCGACTCTCCGAAGAGCCGCGCCAGCTCCTTCATTTCGTAGGCGCTGGGAATGCCCACTGGTTCCAGCGCCAAATTCAGGTCCTGACGTCCGCTGCGGTTATAGCCCCTCCCCATCGCCAGGCGCCGTTCCGTATCGAGCATCAATTGTTCAATCTGTCGGAATTCGTACTTCAGGGGAGACCAGAAGGCGTTCTGGGTCGCCTGAAACACATCCCGCGCCAGCATCAGACGTCCCAGTAACTCCAATTCGTCGTCGGTTAGATCCCTGCGCGACCGCACGGCTCGGCGGCGTTCGGGGGTCAGCAATTTCTTTACCTCGGCCTTGAGAGTCTCCAGTTCGTTCCACGCTTCATCAATGTCCCGCAGTTGATGGGTCTCCTGCGGGGTGAGAGAACGGAGTTCTTCCCATTCGTCGTTATCAATACTGGCGAGGGAATTCTCTGTGATTTCCAACAGAAAATCAGTAATATCGTTCAATGGATTTATCTCCTAACCCATCCGTGGAATTCAAGGGGGAAGCGCCCGGAAGGATCAATGGAGGAGGGCGCTCATTCGTAATTAGTTTTACCCCGGTGGCGTGCGGGCTAAGCATCACTCAGGGGCGAGGGGGGGGAGAGGCCGCAGACGTGAACCGGCTCCCTTACCGCATAAAGGCATCTCCAAAATCCCACGCTCGCACGTTGTGCGGCAATAGTCGGTACGTGCCCGGAAGATTCGCCGCCTGCAGACTCGCCTCGCGCTCCTCCACGTTGGTGCGCCCAAACAAAACGATGAAGCGCACGCGATACTGTTTTGCGAATGCCCGGACGAGTCGCGGGTCCTGAAACGAGGGGCAGACCACCGCCGGGAGGTGCGTCAGGTAATCCACCATCCACGGATGATTGGAGGCGACCACAGCATTGGAGGCGGGATTGCGGCTCTTCAGCCAGTCTCCTCCGGTGGGGTACATCGCCGCCACGGAAGCGCCGGAGCGAACGGCTGCCCGCGCGATCCCGTAACGGCCCAGCCACATGGTGTGCCAGAATAACATGGCGGCCACCAGCGCCGTTCCCGCCTGCCACTCCCGGCGGCCCAGCGTCAACGGCGGCAACGGCAGGCTGAACCCCGTGGCCATCAGCGGCCCCGTGAGAGCGAAGACCGTGGGCAGCAGGTACCGCACCGCTCCCCGCACCGTCCACGACAGGCTGTAGAAGGCCAGATTCGCCAGGCCAAAGCCGACCAGCGCGCCGGAGAGACCCCGCAGCTGCCGCTTCCGCATAAAAAAAAGTGCGGTAAACAGGAACGGCAGGCAATTGACGCAGGTAGTGAGCATCGTCCAGCTTTGGCGATACATCTCGGAGAGGACGACGCCGGGATGCCCCAGGATGTACCCAAACGGCGTGGGAAACCGGTGGCCGAAGCCGTTCCAGGTGGCGTCGGACACATCGAAGACGGCGTAGGCGAGGCGGAGGTCCGACGCGAAGGGGCTGCCATTCGCGCGGGCGTTGGCGATCCAAAAGGGCAGCGCGGCCAGAATAAACCCCGCGAGGACCATCCCGGCGCGAGCGACACCGTTCCGCCGAGAGGTTGCCCCATGAGGGCGGTTATATTCCGCCTGAGCGGCGACCGCCATGAGAAACGGCAGCGCGAAGACGCCGTTGGGTCGCGTGAGATACGCCAGCGCGATCAGGACGCCCACGCCTCCCCAGGCCGACAAGGACCGGGCGCGCCGGGCGGCGAGAAAGGCCAGCGCGAGCAGCAGCAGCAGCAGCGGTTCGGTGAGGGGCTGCGTCCCGATGTCCGCAAAGCCAGGATTGACAGCCATGACGACGCCCGCCGCTGTCGCCACCCCCTCCCCATATAACTCCCGCCACAGCATGTAAGCCACCGCCACCGCGCCGGTGCACAGCAGCGCGCTGAACAGATTCAGGCCCAGCGGGAGCCATGCCACAGGGACCCACCAGACCAGGGGGACGAGCGCGACCGAGTAGAGAATCGGACGGTCGCCCAGGGCGGAATGGACGACCGGCGCGTCGGAGTAAAAGTTCCATTTGATGGTTTTGCGGAAGCCGTTCCCGTGAGCGAGATTCCAGGCCACATTCAAGTATTCGTGGCCATCCGAAGCGAGAGGGAGCGAGTTTGTCAGCAGGGGAATGCGGACAAGGAGGCACAACAGAACGAGGAGAAGCAGCGTGCGGCGCGAGGCGGAGCCTCGGGGTGACGCCACCGATTCGGACGGCGCATCGGCGGAGTCAGTCACCGTCAGAGGAGGCTTGAAGCGGGCGCCGCGTAAAAAACAGCGCCCCCGTCGCCCTCGTGCAAAGGCGGAGGCGTTTTAAGCCAGGGTGATGAGGGAAGGCGAAGCGACTGCGCCCAGCGTTCACGACCCCTCGCCGGAGAAGCTCTTCAGGGCGGCGTCTTCGTCCTCATACAGTTCAAAGACGCGCACCAGGCCGGTGATGCTGAAGACCTTTCTTAACTGCTCGTTGGCATGAACGATTTTGAGCTGTCCATCGTGTTCAGTGGCTCGTTTCAGGCCTCCGACGAGCGTGCCCAGCCCGGCGCTATCTATGTACTGAACGCCCTGGACATTCAGCAGGATGTGCTTTGCGCCTTCATCCACAAGCCGCACGACCAGTTCCCGTACGGCGGGACAGCTGTAGGTGTCCAGTTCGCCCTTCAGATCAAGGACGATCACCTCTCCGACTTGTCGAGTCTCAATAGTCAGTTCCATCCAGGCTCCTTCTGTGTCCCCCACAACGCGCGCCCAACCATGGTGTCAGAACTTCGTGCGGAAAGGCCGCGCTCCTCAGGGCGACCTGTTCCGAATCATTGTAGCGTTCCGCCCCGCCTGGGAGAAACGGTTCCTCTGTGGGGAAGAGACCGGCGTCCCCGGCTCTGGCGTTCAGGCGCGCTTGCGCAACTCCTCCTCATTCAGCAGGAGAATGCGTTCGCGGTCCATTTCGATGAAACCGCGCTTTCGGAACGCGCTGATCGCTTTGTTCACGCTCTCCCGCGACGAGCCGACCATCGCCGCGAGGGTCTGCTGCGTGAGGCCGAGTCGGATTTCCGTCCCTTGCGCGGCTGGGACGCCGTGCGCCCGCGCCAGGTCGAGCAGCTGGGCCGCGACCCGACCATACACATCAAGGGCGGTGACGACCTCCACCTGGCGATCCGCCTCCCGGAGGCGCCGACTCACGCGTTCGAGGATGCGGCGATTGAAGTGGGGATACCGGTCCAGGCAGTCGCGCAGGGTGTTGGCGTCGAGCCAGGCGAGTTCCGTCGGTTCGCAGCAGGTGGCGTCGGCGGAGCGTGGCTGGCCATCCAGAAGGCTCATCTCGCCAAACAGATCGCCCGCCGGGATGATGGCGAACACCGTTTCCTCGCCGTCCTCGCGGTCCAGATGGATTTTGACCGATCCTGATCCGACGAAGTAGAGCCGGTGGCCGAGGTCCCCCGCATAGAAGACGACCTCGCCCGCCGCGTAGGCGCGCCGTTCGCCCCGCCCGGCGAGGCGGTTCAGCTCCTCCGGCGGAAGGTCGCTAAACAGGGGAACCTGCGAGATGATTTCCAAAACGTCCATGCGGCGCGCTCCCTTTTCCGCTCAGGCCAGGGCTTCTGGCGCTCCGAGACGCGATAGGGTTACTGAGGAATGGGGCGGCCCATGCTCTTGTAGATGCCTTCAATGCTGGCTTTGTCCGCCGCCGCGCCCTTATGGGTGGGATCATACTTCAGCGCCTGATTGAAGAGTTTCAGGGCCGGGCCATACTTTTGGCGAGGCGGGAGATTGTCGTCATACATGATCGATTCCCCCTGCTTGTAGAGGGCTTCCGCGACCTGCTTCTTCAGGGCCGGATCGGCGGGCTTCTTCGCCAGTTGGGCCTTCACCGCTTCAACCTTAATGCCAAAAGCCTTCGTTTCGGCGGAGAGCGCAGCTCCGCCGCCCGGCCCCGGAGGCGCCCCGCCCATCCTCGGAGGAGAGCCGCCCATCCTCGGGGTGTTCCCGTCCGGCGCCATTCCCCCGGTTCCTCCCGTCATCGCGGGACCGGCGGGACCGGTCATGGCTCCCGATGGAGCATTGGCCTCCGCCTGCTCCGGTTTCACCTTCTCCACACAACCCGCCAGTGTGACGGCGGTCAACGCGAGCGCTCCCCAACCGATGAACATCGCCTTCAATGGCATCCCTTTTCCCTTCGCGGGGCCTGCCCTGGGCCGGTCTTCCCGTTCACTGCGCCTTCAGGGCGTTTCCTCGTCGCAGCCGACGGGTAAAGGCATGACACCAGTGTAGCAAAGCGACCGTGCTCGATCCGCGCGAAAGGAGCCGTCATGGCGATCCACCGACGAAAGGCGAATTTGGGAAACCTGGGCGAGGAGTTTCTCGATAAGGATCCTCAGCAGGAGAGCGGCCGGGATTACGAACTGGAGACCCTCGACGCGGGTATGGATGCGCGCGACGCCGACGATCCGTCGCTCCTCTCTTTGCCTAACCAGTACTCGGACGACATCCTCCTCAGCACAGACAACCAAAGGGCCGGGCCGCTGAGTACCGAATTCCTCTCCCCCGCGCCGAGCCAGGAACTGTACGCCGACGAAGAACCCGGCGGGATGTTCGGCTCCAGCGCCGACGAACTCATGGGGTCCCCCAGCCCCGACGCGCAGGACCTTGGCGATGCCTCTCCCGAAACCTCCGGCCTGATGGGGTCCGACCGGGAGCTGGATGGCGTGGAGACGGTGGAACTGATGTCCGGCGAGAAGACCCTGGTCAGCACGGGGCTGGAAGACCATCTCGCCACCGATCTTCCTTCCGGCGGCACATATGGCGACGCCGGGCCTGTGGTGGACCCCGACACCGGCGAACTCTCGGATTACGACGATTCCAAGGCGAGCGCCGCTTCCTGATGGAGACTCGGAAGGCGCTTTCGGCGCGCAGGCCGAAGGACGGTTCTGAACTCCTCGCGCATCACCGTCTCGCGCCGCCCCACGCCGTTGCCCTCGTCTTCCCAGGTTCCCGCCCGCTCCTCCCGTTTCCCGCGCCGTGAAGCCCCCGCGCTGCTCCTGCTCCTCGCGCTGGGGGGGCTTTTAGTCGCGGGCAGCCGGGCGTTCCGCACCCCCGCCAACCTGCTGGGCGTGGGGCTGGACACCTCGATCATCGGCGTGATGGCGTGCGGTGAGGCGGTCGTCCTCATCGCGGGCGGGATTGATCTCTCCGTGGCGTCCATGCTGGTTCTCGCGGCGGGTGGCGCGGCCCTCGCCATGCGCGCGGGGTGGCCGATACCCCTCTCGCTGACGGTCGGCCTGAGTCTGGGCGCTGTAGCGGGCGGGGTCAACGGCTGGCTCATCACGCGCCTGCGACTGCCGCCCATCGTGGTCACGCTGGCGACGTTTGGGCTGTACCGCGCGGCCATCAGCCTCCTCACGGGCGCGCGGGAGATCGGCCCGCTGCCTCCGGCGTTCAATGCGCTGGGGCTGGGCGTGGCGCCGCTCTTCATTCTGGCGGCGGTGGCGGGCATGACCGCGTTGACGCTGAAGGCGACCCGCCTGGGCCGGGGCTGGTACGCTGTCGGCGGCGCTGAAGAGGCGAGCCGCGTTTCCGGCCTTCCCGTGGCGCGCCTGAAGATGGGCGCTTACGCATTTTCCGGCGTCTGCGCGGCGGTGGCGGGGTTTCTGGTGGCGGCGTCGTCCGGCGCCATGCAGAGTCGCGCCGCGCTGGGCTATGAGCTCGATGTGATCGCGGCGTGCGTCATCGGCGGCGTCAGCATCCGGGGAGGCCAGGGGAGCGTCGCCGGTGCGGTGGCGGGAGCGGTCCTGCTGCGCCTGATGGGCAACGCCCTCCTCCTCTTCGATATTCCGGTGGACTGGTATCGCATGGTGGCGGCGGGAGTGCTGATCCTCGCTGCCGTGGGGGACCGCCTCGCTCAGCGGGAAGCAAGGGCCGCGTGACAGTCGCATCCCCCCCTCCACCGCCTCGCGCGCGCCGTGGCCCGCTGCGACTCCCCCGCGAGACCGGCGTGGGAGTCGCGTTTCTGGCCGTCTTCCTGCTCTTCGCGGCTCAGGCGCCCGGCTTCCTCACCTGGACGAACCTGCTCGCTACCGCGCGCCAGTACGCCGAAGTCCTCCTCGTCAGCGTCGGCATGACCGGCGTCATCCTCATCGGCGGGATTGACCTCTCCGTGGGAAGCGTCGCCGGGGTCGCGGGCCTGGTGGCCGGAGGCGCCGCGTTACGCTATGGAGGCGCCTCCGCCGTCCTCGCCGGGCTGGCGGTGGGACTGGTCCTCGGAGGGGTAAACGGAGCGCTCATCGCCGGGCTGCGCCTCTCTCCCGTCATTGTGACGCTGGGGATGTGGGCCGGGGCGCGGAGTCTGGCGTATCTCCTCACGCACGGCGAGCCGTTGAGCGGACTGCCCGACGGCTTCACTGCGTGGGGCGACACATGGATTGCGGGTTGGATTCCCCTCACCGTGGCGCTGGCGGCGGTTGTGGCGGGGGCGGCGTCGGTGGCGCTGCGCCGTACGGCGTATGGGCGGGGACTGGTCGCGCAGGGTCAGAACGAGAAGGCCGCGCGCTTCAGCGGGATCGCGGTGGGCCTTCAGGGCGCGAGCGTCTACCTCTTCACGGGGCTGTTCGCCGGAGCGGCGGGGCTGCTCATCGCGGCGCGGACCCAGGCCGCCGTACCCGATGCCGGGATGGGGCTGGAGTTCGAGGCGATTACGGCGGTTGTGCTCGGTGGCGCACGGATTGAGGGCGGCTACGCTTCGGTGGTGGGGACGACGCTCGGCGTGGCGACGCTGGGCCTGCTGCACAACGGCTTCAACCTGCTCGGCTACGATAGCGCCTGGCAGACGCTCGCTGTGGGAGGTCTCCTCCTCGGCGCCGTCATCCTCGACTCGCGGCTTCGGTCCGTCGCGGGGTAACATCGCGCCGCTGCGCGATGAGGCGACGATTCAGGGGGCGGCGCGGCTCGCCCGATGGAGGAGGAGCTGGAGGAGCTCTTCGCCCAAAGCGCGGTCCTCCTGGGAGAGGCTCTCATACAGGTCGAGGATGCGCGAACTCTCACCGCCGACGGGAGCGGGGGCGGCGGCGCCTTCCTGCGCCTCATGGATGAGGTTGACCGCCGTGGTGCGGAAGACCTGGGCGATGCGCTCCAGTTCAAAGAGGGTGGGACTGGTTTTATTAGTTTCGATGGCGGAGATGTAGCTGCTGCTGCGGTCGAGGTGGGCGTACTCCACCACGTCCTGCTGGGTCATGCGATACTGTTCGCGCAGGCGGCGGACGACGGGGCCGATCTGAGTGGGCATGTCAAAGTCTCCGGGAGAGGGTGAGGCGGGTTACAGCAAGGCTTCGGTGAGTGGGAGGAGGCGTTCTGCCGCAGTAAGCCGAGGGGCGAAGCGGTCGGAGCGGGTAGCGTCTCCCATGAGAGTGTGGCGGAGTTCCGTCATGGTGTCGCCCAGGGCCGCCACCGGCTGCTCCAGTTCCTCGGCGCATGGCAACTCCGCCAGCCCGGCCTGTTCTCCTCCCCGGCCCGTCGCCTCAGGCGGGTCGCTCTCTCTCGAACCGTCTCCATCGGCGCCTCCCTTCCATCCTCTCGTGTCGCATGACGCTTGCCAGCCGCTCGTGTCGCATGACGCTTGCCAGCCGCTCGTGTCGCATGACGCTTGCCAGCCTCTCGTGTCGCATGACGCTTGCCAGCCGCTCGTGTCGCATGACGCTTGCCAGCATTCGTCGGCGGTTGCCTGCTTTTTAACGGTGGCGAGGCTGCACTACATTAAGCCGAAGTGTCTCGTCCGGCCCTATGACAGCCCTCCCGCCGCCCCGGAAAGCCTTTTCTCAATCGCATGGGAATCATCCTCACAACACTGGTCGAACACCTCGGCTTCTTCGAGAGTCTGGTCGCCACGCAGGTGATGCATGGCGCGCATCTCTCCACAGCCACCCTCTTCCATCGCTTCGTCGCGGACGACATGGTGGAGCGGCTGGAAGTCTTCCTTCCGTCCGAAGCCATGCTGGATGAAGGCGCGCTCGCTCACGCCGCCGATGCGCTGCTGCCCGCTCATCGGCGCGGCGTCGGCTTCCTCCGATTCTACCCGGTTCACTCGCTTCCCGATGTGTGGGGCGACGGCGCCGAGCGCATCCTCTTCTGCGTGGACCCGGAGATGATGGCGCGCCACCGTTACCTGCGGGACCGCTTCGCCACCGGGCCGACTCCCATGATCGCCGACACGCACACGCTCGGCCACCACTCCTTCTGGGAGTTTATCCGCCGACTCTGCGCCGCGCCGCCGGTCGCTTATGATACCATCCTCTGCCGCACGAACAGCACGGAGGCCGCCCTCCGCGAAGGGTTCCACATCTACGGTGACGACCGCCCCGCCCCATGCCGCCTCGACCGCCTCGCTTACCCGGTAGACACCGAACTCTTCCATCCCCAGACGGAAGAGGGGAAACAGGACGCGCGACGCCTGCTCGGTCTGCCGCTCGAGGGAACCCTCGTCCTCTACCTGGGCCGCGTCACGGCGCACAGCAAGGCTGACCTCTACCCCCTTCTCGCCTGCTTCGCCGAAGCCGCCGAACCCCACGACCGCCTGCTCATCGCCGGCAACGAGTACCCCGAAGGATACGGGAGCGCCCTGAAAGATGAGGGCGACAACCTGGGCCTGGGCGACCGGCTGATCGTTCATGGCAAGGTGGCGCCTGTACTGCGGCCGCTGTACTACGCCGCCGCTGACCTGTTCGTCTTACCCGGCGACTGCGTGATCGAGGCGTTCGGTAACACCGTCTCGGAGGCGATGGCGAGCGGCCTTCCCGTAATCGTCAGCGACTGGGACGGCCTGCGGGATCACGTCGTCCACGGCGAAACCGGCCTTCTCATCCCCACCCGCTTCATGCCCGGCCTGGACCGTATCGAGGCCATGTCGCCGGTCTCCCGCGTCATTACCGACCACCATTACCTCGCTCAAAGCGTCTGGGTGGACACCGCCGCCCTGACCCGCGCGCTCCGGGACCTCCTCGGCTTGCCGGAATTGCGTCGCCAGATGGGTCGCGCCGGTCGGACGCGCGCCGAACAACTCTACTCCTGGGAGGTCTTGCGGCCTCGCTGGCATCAGCTGTGGGATGCGCTGCTCGCGCTCGCCCGATCCGAACCGTCGGAAGCGGCAACCCTTCGGAAGGAAGTCGCCGCCGAGCTGGCGAACCCTACGCCTTACCTGCGTCTCTTCGGCCAGTACGCCACCGAGGTGTGGGACCCCCGCGAGACCTTCATCCGCCTGAGCGAAAGAGGCTGGCGAGTGGCGCGCGGGGAACTGACCCTGACTTTCAACGACGGGACGCTGCCTGTTGTTAAGTCTTCGCTGGTGAATGCGTTGACGCAATTGCTGTCCGCTCCCCTCACGACCTGGATTCTTATGGAGGAGGTGGCGGAACGGGCGGCGCGTATGGCAGGGGAATCGCCCTCGGATGCGCTGTTTCACCTCGGCCTGTGGTTCAAGCGGGGGCTTTTGGAGGCGCAACCGGCCTCCGCCAGCTCGCCATGATGCCGCAGGTTCTCTCTTCGGGAGGTTCGCCTCTCTTTACCTCAACAGGAGTGTGTGAATGGATTCGTTGAACCGCAGTCTCACGATGACGCTGCTCGTGACGCCACTGGCGACCCTGCTGCCCACGACGGGCGCGCATGCCGCCGGCAAGCCGATCTCCGTCCGCATCGGGTGGGACGCCCTGACCGACAAGGACGCCCGCAACGCCACCAAAACCTCCGGCCTCGCCGCGGGCCTCAGCTACGACCTGCCCACGAAGATGAACATGTCGAAGGGCGCCACCCGCGTGGACCTTGATTACGCGAACCATTCGGGCAACGGCAATAAACTCAACCGCCTGGGCCTCTTCCTGACCCAGAAGTTCAATCTGACCCCCAACAATCCCAAAGGGATGACCTACGCAGGACTGGGCATCGGCGTCAACCGGGTGCGGGGTCGCGCGCGATACCTCGTCTCCACCGGCGGAAACGGCGGGAACAACAACGGTGGCGGGAACAACAACGGCGGCTCCAGCAACACCGGCGGCGAGGGCTCCACCGTGCTGACGACAGCGAACCCCCCAGCGGGATTCGCGTGGGCGACAAGTTCCAGCACGAAAACTCGGCTGGCGCTGAAGGGCCTCCTCGGCTACGAGATGACGAACGGCGCCTTCCTGGAAGCGGCCTACACGCTCGCCGGAAAGGTGCAGGGCGTCCGCGCGGACAGCTTCACCGTCTCTCTTGGCGTGCATTTCTAAACTTCGGTAACACCTGGTTTCCATCCCGTCAATGGACACGGGCGACGGTTTCATCTCGTCGCCCGTTTTTGCGCCAATCCGGCCGTGGGAGACGAAGTCTCGCGTCGCCCCTTGCTGAAAGTCGGGGAGGAGATGGACTTCCCGTACGCCAACAGTATAAGGAGAGGTAGAGTTGGCGCGACCGCTTGCTCTTGACAGCGTGAAGGCGACGCTGTTACTGTGTTCCGAATCCACCCTTTTCCAACGCACGTTCCCACCCATGGACCGGCGACGGCGCGGTGAGCCGAAGCGCGGGGTTCCCAATGGAGGCGACACTTTGCAGATGACCCAGTGGCAACGCAGGCAAGCCGCGAGAGGGCTGGCGCTTACCTTCCTGGTGGCGGCGGTCAGTCCCGCGTCCGCCGGAACGGTGGGGATTCAGGCCCCGGAGAAAGGGGAGGCGGTCGGAGGCGCCAACATTGCCTGCGTCGCCCAGTTCCTGAGCGCCGACCACCCGGTCACTCGCGTCGAGTTTGCGGTGGATGGCGAGGCCCTGGTCCAGAAAGGCTATCCGAAGCCGTCCAAACAGGCGCGGGTCTATTTCGTGTGGGACGCCACGGGAGTCGCGCCGGGCCAGCACGTCCTCACGGTGAAGGCGTATGCGGGCGATCTGATTGTCGGCGAAGACAACATTCCCGTGGTGGTGGCGGGGAGTGGCCAGGACATCGTGCGACCGCAAATCCACATTTTCGCGCCGCGTGCCAACGCCATCGTCTCCGGCACGCAGGACATCGCCATCCAGGCCAGCGACAACAAAGGCGTGGCGATGGTCTCCCTCTTCATTGATAAGCAGCTCAAGCTGCTGGCGAACGTGCCTCCCTACTTCTACAGCTGGGACACCACGCTGTACCCCAACGGCCCTCACACGCTGGAAGTCTGGGCGTTTGACGCGTCGCAGAACAAAGGCGAGATGAAGCCCGTCCGGGTCTTCGTCAACAACTCGATCAACCGCACTGACGCGAAGGACCTGCCGGAAGAAGGGCTGGAGGCGACATCCGCCGCCCCGACCGCCGCTTTGCCCGCCACGCTCCCGGTCGCCCCGAAGCCGTCTGTCACCATCGTCTCGAAGCGCGTGACGAAAGCCGCCGCGACGAAAGACGTCGGAAAGAAGGCCGTAAAGCCGACCGCAAAACGCGCGCCGACGAAGGTCTCTGTCGTGAAACCGGCGCCCGTCAAATCCGCCGCGGCCTCAGCGAAGCCGATCTCCGCGCCGATGGTAGCAGCCTCGCCGGTCGTCGCGCCGAAGCCGGTCGCCGAGAAGCCGGTCGCCGAGAAGCCGGTCGCTCCCAAAGCGGTGGCCGAGAAGCCGGTCGTCGCGCCGAAGCCGGTCGCCGAGAAGCCGGTCGCCGAGAAGCCGGTCGCTCCCAAAGCGGTGGCCGAGAAGCCGGTCGCTCCCAAAGCGGTGGCCGAGAAGCCGGTCGTCGCGCCGAAGCCGGTCGCCGAGAAGCCGGTTGTGGCTCCCGTCGCGCCGACGCAATTAGCGAAAGCGCCTCCTCTCCCCGCCAGCGCTGTCATCGCCACACCGGCTATCGCGAAGGCGGTCAATGCGCCCAAAGTCGCCGTAGCGCCGAAAGCGGTCTCTGCGCCGAAAGTCGCCGTAGCGCCGAAAGCGTCCGCCGCCGCCAGCCTTCCGCCCGCCGCTCCCGTGACCTCCTCCCCGAAAGTCGTGCGGCATGAAGCCCCCACGCTCATCGCCCGCGCCCCGGCGGAGACCTCTCCCCTGGCGGAACTAAACCCGGCCCTCCGCTCCACCGCGCCGACCCCTGTGAAGGTTTCCGCTCCGACCTCCGCGAAGTCCGCTTCACCCA
>JBBRGS010000037.1:0-25020 GCA_038240635.1 Armatimonadota bacterium | reverse complement strand
AGCCGCTTCCCCCATCCGTAGGGGATTGAAACCAGAACGGTGGGTTATTCACCCACTCCAGCCCTTGTGGCTGCAGCCGCTTCCCCCATCCGTAGGGGATTGAAACTGCTTTCTATAAAGCATCCAATGCGATTACCTCCTACGCTGCAGCCGCTTCCCCCATCCGTAGGGGATTGAAACTTAGAATGGAGTCTCCAGGAGCCTTTATTTCTCCTACGGCTGCAGCCGCTTCCCCCATCCGGAGGGGATTGAAACATCCAGCACCTCCACCTCGTCCGCATAATGCGGGATGGAGGGCTGCAGCCGCTTCCCCCATCCGTAGGGGATTGAAACGAGAAGCGGCTTTAACTCTTTCCGAAGTGGAAGAAGGTTCCTACCTACAGGTATGTGGAATTTTACGAAGCCGATCTGCTGAAGAGGAAGAGACTCCCCTCTCTGGATTAGGAACGGTTGTGGTTTTAGTAGCGCAAAAAGTTGTTGTTCTTCTTCCCCCCAAAAAGAAATAGAGGATTTTCTTATGCGTAATTTAACACTGATCCTGTTCTCCCTGCTTCTCCCCGTTTCCGCAAATGCTTTTACTGCGCATAGAGTAGAGCTTCCCTCGAAAACCAACCACTACAAAATCAGCGCCAAAGACACCATTTATCTTCAGGAGTTCCACACTTATCTGGCCGGAACGTGGCAATATGTATCAGTTTCAGATCTGCCTCATCCAGAAAATTGGTATCCGGAACTCTTCAGAATCTGGTCTCAAAGAAATTATAATCGCTTCTATTGGAATAATCCTCTGGTGGTCAGTATCGATCAGGAAACAGGAGATCGCGCTTTCCACTGGCCGCTGAAGACCAGGCTTTATAGTCTGGTTAAAGTTTCCGGTTCCAAAGGAACAAGTAAAAATACCTGGGAGGCTGTCTTTACGCTGGTAATCGACGGGAAAAACGAAGTTACTGAGCGCCCTGTCCCGCTGGTGTATCGATACCAGTTTAAGAATTCCGACGAGTTCCCTCCGGAATCAGCTCAGATAAAAACTCTTAAAAATCTCTACTCAGTTTTTGGGATGGCAAACGATCCTGAGTTTCAGTATATTAAGGTAATGCTCAAGCTGAACGCTCGAAGTCTGGCGGCTTTGAAAACGCATCGAAAATTCTTGAAACATAAGTAGGGAGAATAACAGTGCCTAACTGGTGTGAGAACGAGCTCGGAGTTTCAGGTTCTAAACAGGACCTGGAACTCTTTCTTCGGGAAAACGAATCTGTAAAATCTCTGCTGGATTTTAACCGTCTCCTCCCCATCCCTGATAATCTGGTAACAGCTGCAGCCGCATCCCCCACCCGTAGGGCAAGCCCCCACCGAGCGATAGAGTGAACTCTTTCGCTCGACGCCTGCGCCTGAGCGTCCGCCTTCGCGGACACCCCACCTGGCCAACCCGCTCTCTCTGATGCGAACGCCTCCCATGGCCCTTGGCTGTTCATGGAGGTTCGGGCGGTTGAAACCGCTGCAACACCCACACGAAACCCACCTGAACGAATTAATGGAAGGCTTCAGTATGGCGGGAGTCGGCGAAGGCCGACTTCGTGCGTTCGTTGCTGCGGTTTCAACCGCCCGAACCTCTGGGCGCTCCCCCTCAGTCCCCCGCCCCCATCCCCAAAATCCGGTACAATCGGTACCGCCCTCACCCCTGAGCGCCCCACCCCCGCGAGACTCTCCTCTCGCATCTGGATGCCCGGAACCCATGCAATCGTTCCGTCACGTCTCCCTGCAAAAGCGCGTCGCCCTCATGAGCGCCCTGCTCATCCTCGCCTTCCTCCTCCTCGGCGGCGCCTTCGCCTGGAGCCTCAACACCCTCCAGCGCGCCAACGAACTCCAGGGACTCACCCAGCAGGCCATGCGCGAGGCCAGCGACTTCCTCAACGCCACCCTCGCCATGAAAACCAGCCTCCGCGACTACCTCGCCTCCGGAAAGCCCGACCAACTCCGGCGCTACCAGGACGCCCAGGTTCAGGTCTTCTCCCACCTCCAAAAACTCCGCGCCGCCGTCGCCGACCCCCAACTCCGTCTACCCATGGAAGCCGAAGCCGCCCTCCACATCGCCCAGATGGACAACGGCTTCAACGCCTGGAAATCCCGCGTCGCCGACCCCTTCCAGCGCGTCCCCAAACCCGCCCCCCCTCTCACCCTCTACCGCTTCCTCAGCAGCAGCGAAGACCACATCAAGCCCCTCCGACTCACCGTCCAGCAATTCCAGGTCCGCCAGCAAAATTTATACGAAATGCGCTCCCTCCGCGCCCGCGACGCCGCCAACGCCGCCCTCAAAACCGCCGTCCTCGGCTCCGGACTCGCCCTCCTCCTCGTCCTCCTCGGATTCAGCATGCTCGCCCGCTCCATGGTGGACCCCCTCCTCCAGCTCACCACCAACGCCCAGGCCATCGCCGCCGGTGACTACTCCGGGCGCGCCGCCGACTTCGGCCGCACCGAACTGGGACGCCTCGCCACCGCCTTCAACGTCATGGCCGCCAGCCTCGAAACCGTCCGCGCTGAACAATCCGCCATCCGCTCCCGCCTCGAAGCCCTCAATCACCTCGCCGCCCACCTCTCCCGATCCCTCTTCATGCGCGACCGCGCCGAAGCCGTCGTCCTCACCCTCCGAAAGGAGTTCGGCGCCACCACCGCCAAAGTCTGGCTCCCCGAACTCCGTCGCGGCTGGGTCTGCGTCGAAAGCGGCCCCAACGTCCCCGTCGAATACCACCTCTACACCCAACTCCCCGACCGCTACCAGGCCCTCGTCGCCAGCCGTAACCCCGAACAGCGCGACTTCCCCGACTCCCGCGAACGCGAGTGGACCACCCCCCTCCTCCGCTCCGACCGCGTCATCGGCCTCCTCCAGATCCGCTTCCCGATGGATCAGTGGGCCGTCACCGAGCCGCTCCTCGGCAGCTTCAGCCGCTTCTCCTCCCACGCCTTCGAACTTGCCCGCGTCCACGAGGAAGTCAACGCCGAACGACACCGACTCGACGCCATCCTCAACAGCCTCTCCGAAGGCGTCCTCGTCCGCGACGATCAGGGCCGGATCGTCCTCGCCAACCCCGCCGTCTTCCGCATCCTCGGTATCCCTCCCCAGCCGGCTCAGGACCTCCCGCTCGCCCAACTCCTCCAGGAAGACGAATACGCCGACCTCCTCCACTTCATCGAAGCCGACCCCGCCGGACCCGACGCCGAAGACTCAGGCGCCATGCCCCTCGGCTCCCGATACCTCACCGCCACCCGCGTCTCCATCCAGGACCTCGACGTGATCGGCGCCGTCATCGTCCTCCGCGACATCACCCAGCAGGTCGAAGTGGACCGCATGAAGAGCGAGTTCATCTCCGTCGTCTCCCACGAACTCCGCACCCCCCTCACCTCCATCAAAGGATCCCTCGGTCTCCTCATCGGCGGCGCCGGCGGCGAACTCCCCGCCAAAATGACCCAACTCCTCACCATCGCGCAAAATAACTCCGACCGACTCATCCGACTCATCAACGACATCCTCGACATCTCCAAAATCGAGGCCGGCCGCGTCCAGATGGCTCGCGAACCCGTGGACCTCGCCGAAGTGATCCGCGCCGCCATCGAACAGGTCGGCGCCGTCGCCCGCGATGCCCGCGTCTCCCTCCACGCCGATCTTCCCCCCGAGCCGTTCATCGTTACCGGCGACCGCGACCGACTCCTCCAGGTCGTCATCAATCTCCTCTCCAACGCCATCAAATTCTCCCCCCCCGACGGCGTCGTCACTGCTCAGGCGCGCCTCGCCAACGCGCAGGTCACCGTCAGCATCGCCGACCAGGGTCCCGGCATCCCTCCCGACGCCCAGGAAAAATTGTTCCAGAAGTTTTATCAGGTGGACAGTTCCTCCGCCCGCGCCAAAAGCGGCACCGGCCTCGGTCTCGCCATCTCCCAGGCCATCGTGAAGGAGCATAACGGCCTTATCGGCGTCGAAAGCGCGTCCGGCCAGGGCAGCCGCTTCTGGTTCACCCTTCCCGGCTCCGCTCCCGCGCCCTCCCCTCATCCCGTCGTCCCCCTCGAAACCGACCTCGCCGACCGCGCCCCCGGCAGCCGCGTCCTCATTTGTGACGACGACCCCGACATCGCCACCCTCATCGCCTACCTCCTGCAAAGCCACGGCTACCAGTGCGAGCGCGTCCACTCCGGCGCCGACGCCCTCCTGCGCCTGAAAGAGGAGCGATTCGACCTCCTCACCCTCGACCTCGCCATGCCCGGCATGAACGGCCTCGAAGTGGCGCGCCGCATCGAAGCCGACCCGGACCTCTCCGACCTCCCCATTGTCTTCGTCTCCGCTCACAGCAAAACCCCCGAAGCCCAAAGCCTCCACGTCGCCGGGTGGGTCACCAAGCCCATCGAGGAGACGCTGTTCCAGGACGCCATCCGACGCGCCCTCCGCCTCCGCTCCTCCCCGGACGGCGACGCCTCCGCTCCCCCGCGTATCCTCCTCGTGGACGACGACCCCGATGTCCTCCACGTCCTCGGCGAAATGGTGGCCCACGCAGGTCTGACCGTGGGAACCGCTAAAAACGGCCAGGAAGCCCTCCAGGCGATCCGGCGCTCCCGACCCGACGCCGTCGTGCTCGACATCATGATGCCCGTGATGGATGGCTTCGATGTGATGGACGCCCTCCGCCGCGACGACGCGACCCGCGACATCCCGATCCTCGTCCTCACCGCCAAAGACCTCACTCAGGAGGAGCGCAAACGCCTCGACAAGGGCGATACCCGCTTCCTCACCAAATCGTACGCTTCCCAGCAGGCCATCCTCGATGACCTCTCTCAACTCCTCCACGGCAGGGTCCCCACCCCCCCCGATCCCCCCTCCGACACCGCCCCTTCCGGCGCCGGAGGCCCCCTGAACTCCGCCTGAACGATCATCCGGCCGTTCGCTTGCATCGCCGCCGCCGCCCTGCGACAATTGTAAAGTCTTCACCCTGAAAGGAGCCTGATCCATGCCGAAAATCCTCGTGGTAGAGGACGACCCCGACATCCAAAGCCTGGTGCAGATGTCCCTGGAGTTCACCGGCGGCTACGAAGTCTCCGTCGCGTCCGACGGCCCCGCCGGGCTGGACGCCGCCCGCCGTGAACTCCCCGACTTGATCCTCCTCGACGCCATGATGCCCGGCATGGACGGCTTTGAAGTCTGCCGCCGCCTGAAAGCGGACCCCCACACGGCGCCCATCCCCGTCGTCTTTCTCACCGCCAAAGCCCAGGCCGGAGAGATTGAGGAGGGCCTGCGACTCGGCGCCACCGGCTACCTCACCAAGCCGTTCGACCCGATGACCCTCAAGGATGAGCTGGAGAAGTTGGCGCCCCTTGCCTGACTCCGACAGCCCCGCCGAACATCACCCCGACCGTCACACCGAGCCGGACGCCCCTCCTCCCTCCGAGGCGCCCGACTCCCGTGAGGCCGCCCTCCTCGAACGCCTCCGGGCGAAGTACCTTCAGGGCGCCACCGCCAAAGTCGGCGAACTCGCGCTTTTGATTTGCCAGCTCCTCCTCGACGCCGAAGCCGGTCAGACCCTCCTCCTTCAGGGGGAATCGCCTCTCGCCCTCGCCGCCCGCTGTGCCCACAGCCTGGCCGGGTCCGGCGGCTCCTACGGGTTCCCCGGCATCACCCGGCGCGCCCGTTGCGTTGAACGCTCCCTGGAACGCGTGCCGGAAGACGCCTCTCCCGCCGCTCTGCTCCTCGACGCCCTCACCGAAACCCTTGCCCTGAGGTCAGACCTTCGCCACACCGAAGAGGGTCACAGCCCTCTCCTGTAGAGGCGTAGAGTAGCCTCCTCCCGATTAGCTCCGGTTTGCCGGTTTGACCTGAATCGAGCCGATGAGCCTCTTTCCGGTGAACACGCCCCCGCTCGTTCTCAGAGGTTATACAGCCACGCGATCAGAGTCCACACCGACAACGCCAGCAGCGCCCGTCCCACGCCTCCAAACAAAATCAGGCCCATCCCCAGCGCCCCGGCCAGAAAACAACTCGTGTTGACAATCCGCCGAGTCCGCGCCGACGCATGACGAATCGGTCCCTCCCGCACCGCGAAAAACGTCGGCACCGACACCACAAACAGCAACAGACCCGCCAGGCGCTCGCTCACACTTCCCTCCCGATGCCGGTCCGCGTGGAACTCCGCTGCTCGCGCGCGCTCACTTCCACGCGGAAAGCCGCTTTCCTCACTCTCTCACTTCCAAGACACCATCTTCAGCCGGATCGCAGGCCGCTGTCCGGGAGCGGTTCCCCCCTGCCCTTCGCCCGGCTCGGCCTTCTCCGTCTCCGCCGACTCCAGCGCCGGCCCCAGCCGTATCCCCGTGATCCAGCCCGCGTACCCCGGCGCGCCCGCCAGCGCAAACGTCACCGCGTGGAACTGGCCATCGGCTTTCACGGGAACCTCCATCCGGCGCTCGTCGCTGAAGGCGTCCGCCGACGCCGTCTTCCAGTACAGCCTCAGCCGTGTCCAGGGCCGTTCTATGGCGACGGTCACGCGCAATCGGGGGGCCTCCTCCGCCGTCCAGCGCGCATCCGGGCCGATCAATTGTGGCTGCGGCCCCGTGGCGAACACCTCCAAAGCGCCCTTCGGCGGAAATCCCGTGTCCTTCGCGTCGGTGTACGTCCAGTGGCCTCGGTCGCGCGTGAAGGTGTAGTTCGGGCGCGGGTCCTTCACCCGATGCGCGACCGCCCATTCCCGAATCCGCTTCAGCGTCCCGACCACCAGCGTGTATTCATAGGTGTAGGTGATGTTGGAATCGAGAATCTCCCGGCGCAGCGGCGCGATGTACCCCGTGGAGCCGTCCCGCGACCCGCCAACGTTGGGCGACCCCGCAAAGCCCCCGATGAACCGTGTGACGCCGGGATGAACCATGCCGACGCCCCATCCCGCATCGTTCAGGAGGGCGGCCCAGCTCTCGCCGCCGCGCCAGTACGCCCAGGGCGGACCCGCGTTCTTCACCTGCGTCAGATCGCCGCCCGTGAACGGCGCGGCGCCGTCATATGTGAAGAGGCGATACAGTTTGCCGATGGTGTACAGCGCCGGCAACTCCTGCTCCATCGCCGGATACTGCTCCGGGTCCGGCCGGTGATTGGTGAGGCGGCATCGCACCCGCACGGCGTCCCCCTCCAGCCGTATCCACGTCTCAAACTCGCACTCACCGGGGACGTTGTTCAGCGCCCACTGCATGGGAATACTCTTCACATAGAGGGATGCGCCCGTGCGCGTGTGTTGCAGCACGCGGCTCGGATGACCATACACATCTCCCGTGCCGATGGGATTCCACGCCCAGTTCTTCCAGTTCGGGTGCGCCTCCCCAAACGGCTGCGGCCCCGCGTAGTACGACTGCTGCACCTGCCGCCCCAGGTCCGCCGTATTGATCAGGTTTTCGCCGTCGGGCAGGCGGGCGAGGAGGCTGATCGTCCCCCCGCGCGACAGGTCCACGCCGACGCGCAGGCGCCCATTCTCGATAGACTCCACCCCGGCGTCCCCGTTCGCGGGTGGTGAGGCGCTACCGTTGGCGGTCCCCCCTCCGGCGACTAACGCAAGCAGGCCGATGCAGAGCGTAATGGTCCATCCCTGAGCGCACAGTGTCACAATCGCCTCCTCTTCTCATCAGAAGGTTCGGCGCGGTTGAGGCGCGTCCTGCGACGCAGCGCTCCTCAACCCGCATGAAGTGTCCAACGCGCGGCCACTCTCGTCAATCCGCTATGATGAAGAAGTGTTCCCTCTGCGGGGTTCGTGGCGGAGGAGACGCGCATCATCGGATACGACTCACTTTCTGCGTCACTCGGTCCCCCGCCGGGGGCTAACAGGAGGAAGCATGACCATCGGGGTGATTGGGTGCGGGTACGTCGGGATTGTCACCAGCGTGGGACTGGCCCACATCGGCCACACCGTCGTCGGCGTGGAGGCCTGGCCTGAACGCCTCGCCGCCCTGCAAAACGACCAGCTCCCCCTCTACGAACCCGGCCTCAACGACCTGTTCGAGGGCGTGCGCGCCACCGGCCGCCTCCGCTTCACCCACTCCATCCCCGAAGCCATGCGCGAGTGCGAAGTCCTCTTCGTCTGCGTCGGCACGCCCCCCCGCGAAAACGGTGAGCCGGACCTCTCCCAGGTCGAAGGCGTGCTGCGCGAAATGGGCGCCGGCTATCCCGAATCCGCCTACCGGATCATCGTTAACAAAAGCACTGTCCCCGTTGGCAGCGCGGACTACGTGCGGACCTGGATGGAGGAGGAACTCGATTCCCGCCCCGGAGACCTCGACATCCCCGAATTCGATGTCGTGAGCAACCCCGAATTCCTCCGCGAAGGCTCCGCCCTCCAGGACACCTTCTACCCCGACCGCATCGTCATCGGCTCCACCAGCGACCGCGCCTTCGAGAGGATGCGCCGCCTCTACGAACCGCTCCTCCAGCGCCGCTTCGATCCCCTCCCCAACCTCCGCCCCGCCCCCGACCCGCCGCAGTGGATCCAAACCGATCCCCGCTCCGCCGAACTCATCAAGTACGCCGCCAACGCCTTCCTCGCCATGAAGATCAGCTTCATCAACGAGATGGCCGGCATCAGCGAGCGCATCGGCGCCGACATCGGGCAGGTCGCCCAGGGCATCGGCGCCGACCATCGCATCGGGAAAGCCTTTCTCCAAAGCGGCGTCGGCTGGGGCGGCAGCTGCTTCCGCAAGGACATTCAGGCCCTCAGCCATCTCGCATGGGAGCACAACTGCGAGACCCGACTGCTGGAAGCTACCCTCGCTGTCAACGAGCGACAGCGCGCCAAGGTCGTCCAGTGGCTCCAAAGCGAACTGAAACTCCTCAAAGGGAAGACGCTCGCCGTGCTGGGAGTCGCCTTCAAGCCCGAAACCGACGACTGCCGCGACGCCCCCGCCCTCGTCGTGGTGGACCGCCTCCTCGACCTCGGCGCCCGCGTCCGCGCCTTCGATCCCCAGGCTCGCTTCGATACCCCTTCCCGCTCCACGTTCCGCCGCCTCCCCACCGCGCTGGAAGCCCTTAAAGGGGCCGACGCCGCCGTCGTGATGACCGAGTGGAGCGAGATCGCATCTCTCACTCCCGAAGCCGCCAAAGGCGTCATGCGCGGCGACCTCATCCTCGACGCTCGCAACTGCCTCGACGCCGACACCTGGCGACAGCACGGTTTCCGAGTCGTCGCCTTCGGGCGATAGTCCAGGTCGGACCTAGGGCGCCCCTTCGCTTCCGGCTTCCTCCGACAGAAACACGGCCAGCACCATGTCGTACATCCGGGTATACGTTATCAGCTCCGCGCGCAGGGCCTCCTCACGCTCCTCAAGGGGACCCGGCGACCGAACGGCGTCGTAGCCTCGATCCACCTCCGCGCCCAGCCGTTGATACTCCGGGGCCGCCAGCAGCCTTTCCACGAGGTCATCGCAGGGATAACCGGCGTCTCGCAGCGCGTCAGCCAGGGAGCGCCATCGCTGAGTGGTCTCCTCCGCCGTAGAGAAGGCCCACAGCCTCGATTCGGCTTGAAGCGGCTCGCCTCGGTCGAGATGATGGCGGCTCCACGCGAGCGACAACTCCATCTCAGTGAAGACGCGGCCCAACTCGTGCAGGCGATACGTGGGCCAGAAGAGGTTATAGTCACCGATCAGCTCCAGCCGTTCGGCATCGGCGACCCCCGCCTCCCCAAGGCGCTCCAGCAGCGGCCACACGCCGAGGGCGTGATTCTCGTCCCAAAAGGCGCGCAGGGCGGCCCAGTGCGCTTCGGCGGCGGCGCAAGGCGGCCCCAGCGCGGCCTTCAGCGTGTTGGATAGTGCGTGGACTTCCGGGATGCCGAGCGCCTCCGCCCCGGCGCGCCGGTCCTTCCGCAGCGTCAGCGCCTCCACGAGAAACTCCAGGCCGTACACGCCGCCCAGCAGCCACTGGGTCGCCATCGGCGCGTCGCCAGCGTCCAGCAGAGCCGTGACCTTCTCCTCGGTGTCGCCGTACCGATGAAAGTGGAAGCGGGCATCGGGCAGCGTGAGGCGCCGGTAGTCGTGACGCCGTTGCGCCGCGCGCTTGAGGGCCGCGACCTCGCCGGAGGGATCGGCCAGCACACTCTCCATCGGCGAGCGGAGGAGCGATTCGGCCACATAGCCGGATAGAAATCCCCCACGCCAGAGGCTCCTCGGTGTCTCTTCGGCGAAGCGGCGCGCGTCGGCCAGCCGTGCATGGATCAGGTCCACCTTCACGCCGTCCACGAGGCGATGTTCCACCTCGCACCGGGGGAGTTCACCCTCCATCACGGCGAACAGGTCCACATCCGAGAAGCGCGTGAGGTCGCCGCTCGCCAGCGAGCCGTAAAGCCCCACTCCGACAACGCCAGGCCGTTGCGCCACTTCGGCGGCGTAGTCCCGCGCGACCTCCATCAGCCGATCCCGGTAATTGGCCAGATCTGCCGCCGAATCCATGATGACCTCACCTGTGACTTTTGGTCTGACCTACACCTTACAACTTCACCGTGATCGTTTGAGGCTTTGACCCCATCGGCAGGGAAACTGTTTGAGTCGCTTCGTGGCCGTGAGCGTCCCGCACGGTGAGGGTGTGGTCGCCGTAGAAGGCCCGCGCCTTGTAGTTTCCGGCGAAATCGGTTTCTCCCGCCAGATTCGTCCACCAGTCGCCGTGAATCAGTTTCATCAGCCGCGTATACACCGGCTTGGGCGACATATCCTTGCGGAGGAACCCCGCCGGAGCGTTCAGCCACGCGCCCCGGTCGCTGAAGTCCCAGTAGGTGATGGCGCGGACGGCGGGATGGCTGAACAGCACGCTGTAAAATTGCGCGGCGTAGTCGGCCTGTTCCCTCTCCCCTTCAGCCGTGGTGTTCCACTCGGTCGGCGGGTTCGCAAAGTCGAGATCGGGATGGCGCGGGCCGCTCAGGATCGTCGTCTCGGTGTAATGGATCGGCAAACCGAACGCCGCGAACCGCTCGGTGGTCCGCCACAGTTGATCGAGAGGCCAATTGTTGGAGTGCATGTGCGACTGGATGCCGATGACATCCGGCAGCGCGCGCATGGCGCGGAGCTCCCTGAGGTGGTCCAGATTGGTGTCGGAGGTGTCGAAGTCGTTGTAGATGAGGGTGTTTCCGGCGCCAATGCTCGCCTCTCGCGCCCAGCCGAGGGCGGTGGCCACCATCGCCGCGGGTCCGTCGCGCCGCGCCCAGTCGCCCACACCGGTTTTCGGGTAGCTGGGGGAAGCGTTCGCCTCGTTCACCACATCCCAGTACCGGATACGTCCCCGGTAATGCGTGAGGAGGTCGGTGACGCGCCGGTGAAGGAGCGGAATGGCGGCGTCGGCGGTTGGCGGCGCCCAGCCAGGGTACACCTCGTGCCAGACGAGCGGATGCCCCTTGAGCGTTACCCCACGCGCGAGGAACCAATCCGCCATGGCGTCCACCCGCGCGTACTGCGGCTTGCCCGGCTCGCCCTCAAACGACCCCCAATAGAAGGGGAGCGTGGCGAAGTTGAAGAGGGCCGTAAAGCGGTCCTGATACGCCTTTTGCTCCGGCGACGTGTCCGATGGATTCAGCCCAAAGCCGTTGCAGCCGAACAGAAAGGCGTGCGACTTCTGCCGGAGAGTGACGCGGGCGCCCGGAACCGGCTTCCCATGAGCGTCCACCACGCGCACCGTCAGGCTTCCCTTGCGAACCTTTTCAATCCGCGCCTGTATGGCGTCCGGCGTTACAGCTTTCATGGCGGCGATCCTTTCGGTATCCGGTCCAGCGTCCGTGAGGGTGATGCCCGCGAGCTCCAACGCTCCCGTCTCCCCACCCAGTTGGAACCGAAGATGTAAGCCGTTGGCGGCCCCGGCGGGCACATTCCCCATGAGTTCATACGCCTTCCACTCCGGCGTGAGGAGGGGGCTTCGTTGCAGCCACGACGTCCAGGGCGCCGCCGCCGTCTCCACCACCGCGCGCACGGGATGACGGCCTTCCGCACGGCCCCAAAAACGCAGTCGCAGCCGCGTCGGCTGGCGGAACGGCTCCGGGATGTTCTGGCTCAGGGCGATGTTGTAGAACGGGTCCGACGCCTTCAGCACGGTGATGCGGAACAGGGTCCCCGCGCCTTTGGGCGCGCCGGAAACCTCCACCGCGTTGAGCGTCTCCATACGGGCCGACGCTTCATCAGGCCGATCCAGATGGAACCGGGCCACCGGCGCCAGATTGGCGGGCGCCGCCGCGTGGGAGAAGGGGAGGATACCCCCACCCAGAAGCGCCGCGAATACGAACGAATAAAAAGAGGAACAGGATGAAGTCATTGAGGGAACCAGGCCGGATCAGAAGGAATGCGTTCGCGCCGATGGCCAAACCGGAGAGAGACGCGACGAGGCGATGGAGAAAGGACGCGGCTGACTCTCCATTCACGTTCCGCTGCCTCGTTCCTTCAGAGTTCACCCGTTCCCTGGGTCAGACCAGATCGAAGAGTCGCAACGACGTGAAGCGCGCCGCCGTCCCGCATGGCGTTTGCCCCGGATACGCCAGCGCGTCTACTGCTCCCAGGACCGCCACTCCCGCCTCCACCGGGTCTTCCGTCGCAAAGGCCGCCTCCCCCACGCCATACCACTCGCTCCCCGACCGGCGACAGTACGCCTTCACGCGCCCGTTCGCCCGTTCGAGACGAAGACAGACGCCTCCCTCGGCAGGGATAACCTCCTCATCTCCCGGTCTGACCTCCAGAAACCCCCTCCCTACGACTCGCGCCGTTCCCCCCTCGCTCACCACGAACATCACATCGTCCGGCCCGTTACACCCCACGCCGACCCGTGCGAAGGTCTCATCATCCTTCCAAATCATGAGTTCCGCCGGAGCGGGAGCCTCCGGCGCCACCGCGCCACATTCCGCTTCGACTCCAAAATCGCCCCCGACCGCGCGCAGCAGTCTCGGCGCGCTGACATTCGCCTCCCACAGATCGCGGCCCGGCGCGGCATGAACCACGATGCCCTGGCCCTTCCCGGCCTGCTCCCAATTTCCCCCACCCAGCGGGTCCGTCCATGTCCACCCCGACCCCTCCACATCCACGTCCGCATCTGATAACTCATGAAGGAGGGGACCTTCAGAGGCGGGGTTGGCGCGGTACAGGCTCCACACCTCCAGCCCGAACGCCTCCAGATTCGGCGCCGTCGTCCGAAGCCGAGCGCAGGTCTCCTCAAAGGTTTTCCCTTCACGATCCTCCGAATCATCGCTCGGCAGGACCGTTGCGCGCTCCAGGCCGCCCAGGGTGAGCGCCAGATCAAGCCAGGCGTCCGAGGCGTCCGGTTCCAGCGCGAGGAGGCTGCGGCTGAAGGCGTCGCGGGCCAGCGTGACCTCCCCCTCGGCGAGGGCCGCCGCGCCCAGCGCCCGATCCGCCCATCCCACCGATGCCGCATCCTCAATCGCCTCGAACCGTTCCCGCGCCTGGCAAAAGGCGTCCCTCGCATCCGCATACGCCCCCCGGCCCAGGGCGACCCGTCCCAGAGTCATCCACGCCTGCCCCTGCCCTTCGCGGTTTCCTATACGTTCGCAAGACCCCAGCGCGCGCCGGGCGACCGTTTCCGCTTCCTCGCCACGTCCCAGCAGCAGCAGGAGTTGCCCCATCAGATCGAGCGCCCACGTCAGTTTCGCGTCCCCAATCTTCTCATACGTTTCAATGCCGCGACGCACCCGCTCCAGCGCCCCCTCCACATTCCCCCGGCTGTATTCGATCCCGGTCGCATAATAGTGGCAGATGCCCACGCCTCTCAGATCGCGGCTTTGCTCGGCCTGACGCTCCAGCGCGGTGAGCCACTCCTCGGCCGCCTCCAGATCGTTCTCCTCGAAGGCGTACACCACGATCAAACTCTCGTACGCGGGACGCAGCCCTTCCGAATAGGGAAGACCTCGGAGGAACCGCGCATTGCGGAATCGCATCTCCCGGCTCCCTGCGCGGTCCCCCAGCCGCTGATACGCCACGGCGAGGATGTGCTGCAACAGCGCCGCTTCCTCAGTTTTGAGCGCCTGGTCTGACCCTGCGCTTCCCTTGGATAACAACGCCAGCCCGGCCTCCCCAACTCGCGCCATCTCCTCAAACCGGTTTTGCCACCGCAGCGCTTCCCCCAGCCAGGCGAACAGTCGCGCATGATCCTTTACCGGCGTCCCCTCGCGAGTCGCCAGAACCAGGGCTTCCCGCAGATGCTTCTCCGCTTCCTCCGGGCGTCCCACCGTTTGCTCCAGGCGCCCAAGGCCGGTTAGCGCAGCGAGACGCCATCGGTTCGCTGGAGAAGAGTTTCCCTCTCGACCCTCCGCCTCAAGAGTTTCCTTATTACCTTCCAGCCGATCCAATCGTTCCAGCGCTCTTAGAAAATAAGATAGGGCTTCTTCATTCAGATACCAGCGCCGGGATTTTTCACCCGCTCGCAGCAGGGCTTCCACCGCTTTGGCGTCATTCCCGCTGCGTTCGTAATGGTAAGCCAGGGGTTCGGCGATCTCCTCCAGACGATCCCCCTGAAGCCGCTCCCACGCCTCGCCGATGCGCTCGTGCAGGACGATCCGCGACCGGCGCAGAAGACTTCCGGCCACGGTTTCCATCGTTAGCGCCTGCCGGAAGATATATTCATCGTCGGAGGCGACCGTCTCACCGATGATGAAGCCGCGTTCCTCCAGTCCCCACAATTCACGCTCCAGATGAAGGTCATCTGGCAACGCCGCTTCCAGAATCCGCCGTCGGAATCGCCGTCCCACCACCGCCGCTGTCTGGAGCGCTCGCTTCATCCCGGGCTCCAGGCGATCCACCCGGCTCAGAATGACGCTTTGCACCGTGTCCGGCGGCGCTCCGGTCCAGGCCACGCGTTCGGGACTGTTTGGCTCCAGTTCCTCCAGGGAACGGATCATCTCCTCCATATAAAAGGGGTTGCCCTGCGCCCGCTCCACAATGATCTCTCGTTCCTCCGGTTCCAGCCGCCGACCCAGGGTCAGCTCGTCCATCAATCTTAGCGCGTCGGGCCGCTGGAGTTCCCGCAGGTCTACCCTAAAGGCGCCGCCGGGTAAACGCGCTTCCGCCATCGCGCCGAACCGTGCGCTCCGATGATCCCGTTCGGGTCGGTGCAGGCAGATCAGCAGGAGCGGCGCGTCGGCCACCACCTCCACCAGTCCGAAGAGGAGGTCCAGCGTGAGGCTGTCGGCCCAATGCAGATCGTCCAGGGCGATCAGGAGGGGACGATCCGTCGAAAGGGTTCTCAGAAACCGTTCCACCGCCCGAATGAGCCTGAGCCGCGTCTGATCCGGAGGCGCTCCCTCCAGCTGATGGTCCCAATCCGTTCCGAACCGCGCCCCGATGAGCGCGCCCAGCGACGGCCCCATCTCGTTCGCATCACTCTCGGCAACAACGCCTCCCTCGACCCAGCCCTTCAGGAGCGCCCTCAGTCCAACGCCGCGCCACGCCGAATCGCTCTGTTGGGTAAGACCCAGGGCGGACCTAATCAGGTCACCAAAGGGCGTGTCTCCTCCCGGTGATCGGTTATCCTCGGCGGCGCGGCCTTCCCAGCCTTCGCGGCACCGGGCTTCCATCCATAAGGGAGACGGTAAGGCGACGCCCTCCCTCTCCGCGTCCTCATCCCTGGCGCCCTCCAGCGTTCGGCGCCTGAGTTCCGCAACAAGCCGGGATTTCCCAATGCCCGCTTCCCCCACGAGGGTCACCAATCGCCCGTGACCCTCCCGCAGGTCGCTCAGCGCGGCGTCGAGGAGAGCCATTTCCGCTTCCCGACCGATGAGGAGAGGATTCTCACCGTCGATTCCACGAAGCCGACTCTCCTCCGACAGGCGGCCTGTCACTTCATGGACGGCGAGGGGTTCATCCATCCCCTTCACTTCCACTTGGCGGGACGTAAAGGTGAACCCTTCGCGCGCACGCCACCGAGTCGCATCGCCCACAAGAATCTGCCCCGCCGTCGCCTTCCCCTGAATACGAGCGGCCAGGTCCACAGTCGTCCCCATCACGGTGATCTCGCGGCGCCGTTCTCCCCCCACTCCCCCAAAGAAGACCGGGCCGGTGTTGATGCCCGCCGTGACCTGCAAGCCGAGACTCTCCGCGCGCTCCCGTACCTCCAGCGCGGCGAGAATCGCGCGTTCCGGGTCATTTTCATGCGTGACCGGTGCGCCGAACACCGCCAGAACCCCATCGCCGAGAAATTTATCCACCCGGCCCTCCACTTTGAGCACCGCGTCCACCATCATCCGCAGCAGTTCGTTTTTCAGGGCGGTGGCATCCTCGGCGTCGAGGCCGCGAGTCGTCCGCACCGAGCCGCTCATATCGGCGAACAGGACTGTGACGATGCGATTTTCCCCCTCCAATGGCCCCGGCCCCGCCTCCGTCAGACCGAGGGTTTCCCTGGCGCTCTGATTGGGTGTCGTAAGGTCAACCCTAGGTCCGCCCTGTGGCGCATTCATCGTCTCCAACAGCAATTCACCGCACTGATCACAGTACCGATCCGCCCACAACACCAACGCGCCGCATTCCGCACAGGGGCGAGACAGTTTTCCGCCGCACTGCGCGCAGAAGCGGGCGAAAGAGCGATTTTCGTGCAGGCAGTCGGGACAGCGCATAAGGTGGCCATAAGGAACGGATGCGAGGCGGTGACGAACTGAAATACGACAACGACGGCGGCGACAAGCGGAGGGGGAAAGGCGGCGATTGACTGAGAACCAACCTCCCCCCACTATTCTAACAGCCGGCAGGAAACGAGCGGCGAGCGCCAAACCTTATCATGGCCTTCCTGAAGCGCTTCGGACGGCGTCCACCCCTCCTTTCTTATGATTCGGAATGGCTGTCTCATGGCCCACCCCCCTCTTCATTCCTCCTTACATCACTGGTCTCTCGCTCGCATCTTCTCGCTCGCGGGAGGCGTCCTGCTGATCTCCCTCGCTCTCGCTTCATGCAACAAAACCCCGCCGGTGATCGGCAAATGGACCGGCGTGGTCGCCGCCGGGCCGATGAGTATCCCAATCACTCTCGACATTACTCAGACGAAAGGGCAACTTCAGGGGACCGTCTCCACGTCGCAATCCTCCGGGTCAATGGAAGTCACCGATCTGGCTTATGAAGCCGATACGTTGAAATTCAAGGTTCCCATAGCGAAAATGGAAGGTTCATTCTCCGGTCAATTAAAGGATGACAAGAAAACCATCGAAGGCAATTGGAAACAGGGCCAGTTCACCCTTCCGCTGACGTTCACCAAAACAGCGGAGGCGAAGTAAACCTCTGCAGGACGGTTCGCCCGATTCACGGGAGCGTATGTTCTGCGCGGAGAAGGCTTCAGGCAGCGTTGAAGCCTTCTCCGCTGTGTGGAGTCAGATCATTTGCAGCGGGAGAAACGTGACACGCGGGGGCGGGTTACGCGTTCTCTTTTCGAGGTGAGTTAGCGCGCAGGCGTTCGATGGATACTCCTCGCGTGAAACGATTCACTCCGCTTCGCGCTTCACAACCCGCCCAAAGGCCTCCTGATGCAAACTATTCCAGCCGCCGCCGGGATGTCCGCCCTGGCGATTCTTGTCGCTCTCCTCTTCACCCGCACCGACTCCGCCCCGCCCTCGCGGCTCTCCTTCAGCTGGCTGCCCGCAGCGGGGCTGGCGGCGCTGCTGGCCTTTCTCTGTTTTGGGGCCACCTTACCGTCCTCCAAACCGTTTTCGGAGGGAGGCCATCTCGGCTGGGGCATCCTTCTGGGGGCCGCGCTCGCCCTTGCCCTGCTGGGGATTTCACTGGTCCGCCCCGGCGCCTCCTCCGGCGTGATCCCTTTGGCTCTCGCCGCCCTCAATCCCACCCTCGTCCTCATGATCTTCCACGGCGACCCGACGGACGCCCTGCTCGGCGCCGCTCTGGGCGCGGTGGGAGTGGCCGTTCTGGTGGCGGGAACCGCACGCATGATGGAGGAGGCCGCCGGTGGGAGCGCGAGGGAACTCCTGATTCGCCGGACGATGGAACTGCACGCGCTGGCCGCCGTGACGGTGGCGACCGCCGCGCGTTTAGGCATCGAGCGCTTCCCCCGCATGAAGCCGAACGGGCTGGAGATCGGCTACTGGGCGACCCCCGGCCTCCTTCTGGCGCTGGGGTGCCTCGCGCTGTTTTTGTTTTACGGTCAGGCTTGGTCTGACCGTGCGACATGGCGCCCGCTGATCCAGGGGATGGGAGCAGCCGTCTTCGCACTGGTGGGCGTCGCTCTCCTGAACGCGCGAGGGTTCCCTCTCCTCTCCTTCAGGCCAATCATGTGGGGCGCCGCCGGGTTTGCGCTGCTCCTCTACCTCCTTCTCGCCTCCGGGACGGTGACGCGCGAGGCTTTGGAACCACCGGAACCGAGAGACGGCTCGCGGGGCTTCGTCGCGCTGCTCGTCGCGCTGGGAGTGGTGGCCCTCGCCTTCCGGGAGATGCAGGCGTACGGTCAGGCGATGGCCCTCGTGGGCGCGGCGCTGGTGATGGCGCCCCTCTGCATGGCGATCATTCCGCGCGGCGCCTCCGCTGGCGCCTCCGGCGACGGCACAACCTCTCCCGACCGCCCCGCCGAACCCTCTTCCATAGACAGCGAGGGGAGCCACGAGGAGACCACCGCGCTGGCGATGGGCGCGTGGAGTCTCGTGCTGCTCTTCACCTTGTACCGTCTCTTCCTCGAACGCGCCGACCAGGTCCGCTCCTTCGACTTTCAGCAGCAGTACAACCTCGTGGCCGCACTGATCGGCGTGATGATCGTCTTCCTCCTGCCCGGCTGGGGCGCTCGGTCCAGGGAAGCCCTTCGGGATGACCTGGCGACGGGGAATGCCTCCGGGGCTGTGGCGCTTCCTTCCGTCTTCTTCGCCGGGACGATTCTGGCCCTCCTGCCGCTCTTCCTTGGCTTCGCGTGGGGCGCGCGGGCAACCGGGGCGTATCTCATCGGCCTGATCCTCGCGGCGGCGGTCTGGCTCCTCCTCGCGGCCTGGGAGCGCCGGGAGACCCCTTCCCGCCCCAGCCGAATCCTGAACACTCCGCCTCATCTCCTGTTTGTCGGGTCTGCGGTGGTGGCCGTTCAGCTGACGCCGGTCCTCGCGCGTTACGACATTCCCCATGCGCTCCGCGTGAAGGGGGTCGTCGCTGTCGCCGTTCTGATTCTCATTAGCCTTGCGCTCTCGCTGCGCCCTCGTCCCAACCCCGTTCACTCCCCGAAGGGAGACATCCGTGATTAACCCCCGACTTGCGTTGATTGCGGCCTTTCTCGCATTCATCGGCGCCTTCTCCTACATCCTGAGCGCCGAAACTCCCTACGGCTCGGTCCGGGGAACCCTTACGGCGGCGGAGAGCGGAACTCCGCTGCCCGGAAAGAAAATCATCCTGGATATTAAGGATGACTGGCGGTACACCACGCACACTGACGATCAGGGCCGCTTCTGGTTTCCCAGAGTGGAGGCGGGAATTTACCATCTCTCCGCCTGGACCAAAGCCCATGAGTCGCCCAATAAGAAAGACCGGACGGTTCGGGTGGAGGAGGACCATACCACCCATCTGACCGTGGAGCTCAAGCCGATGAAGCCGTTCCTGAACGTGCTGCAGCAGGAGCGCGTCTTCACCTCCCGCGAACCGGCCCAGTTTCACCTGATGGGCTTCGCGCCCACCCAAACCCTTCAGGTGGCGATGTACGAAGTCTCCCCCGACGCCGCTCCGAAGTACTGGAACGGCGGACTGTCCTCCGCGCTGACCCCGCACGGCGGTGAAATTGAACAGGCCGACCTGGACGCGATTCACGACCTGCGGCAAGTCGAAACGCTGCCGGTTTCCATCGCCGCGCGGGACCCGGAAGGGGTCTTCCGCCAGGTCATCCCTCTGGGACAACGCGCTCCGGGGATGTACGTCGTCTCTATCCGCGCCGGAGCTACGCAGGGTATCGCGGCCATCACCGTCACCGATCTCGCCCTCGTGGTGAAAGCGTCGTCGCATCAACTCCTCGCGTACGCCACCAATATGGAGACGGGAACCCCTCTCCCCGGTGTGGACGTGACGATGAAAGACGAGAAGGACGCCTTACTGGGGAGCGGCCGCACCGACGCGACCGGCATGATCAGCTTGCCGGTTTCGCGGTCCGGCGACTCCAGCGGGGTGCGGGTCCTCGCTCGCCATGACCGTTCCATCGCCGCCGCCAATGTCTCCATCAATACCTCCGACGATAAGCCGCTTCACGTCTACGCCTACACCGACCGTCCGGTGTATCGCCCCGGCCAGAAAGTCTACTTCAAGGCGATCACCCGCCTCCTGAATAACGAGACGTATACGGTCCCGCCCGTTCAGAGCGGCGCCGTGCGCGTTACCGACGAGAAGCAAAACGTCGCGTATGAGGGTTCCGTCGCTACGAACGCCTGGGGTTCCCTCTCTGGCCAGTTCAATCTCGACGCCCAGGCGCTGCCAGGGAGTTACACTCTGACCCTCACCCTGGGAGGTCAGACCTACGACTCTTCCTTCGCTGTCGCCGAATACCGCAAGCCGGAAATTGAGGTGAAAGTCTCCACCGACAAAAAGCGGCTGACTTTGGGCGAGCCGTTCCAGGCGACGGTGAAGGCGTCGTATTACTATGGCGCCCCGGTCGCTCACGCGAAGGTGGATTACTCCGTGACGCGCGCGACCGCCTGGTACACGCCGGACGCCGAAGAGTGGGATGAGGACCTGGTGGAGCCAGGTGACGGGGAAGGATACGATTATGGCGAACCCGTCCTTGACGCCCACGGGGAGACCGATGGGGAGGGCCGCCTCGTTATCACTCTGCCCACCGAAGCGCCGCCCGACGCCTCTCCCCTGATTGACGGTACTAATTACAATTACACCGTTACCGCAACCGTGACCGACCTCAGCCACCGCACCGAGGACGGCTCCGCGCAGGTCATGGCCACTCAGGGCGACTATCGGCTCTCCGCGGAATCCGAAGACTTTGTGGTGGAGCCGGGCCATGCCTCCACCATCCGGGTCAACGCCGCCGACTTCGACGGTAAGCCGATCTCCGGCGCGACGGGTGAAGCGACCCTCGCGCGGGTGGAGTGGGAGCGCGGCCGGGAGAAGCCGATCCCTATTTGGAAAGGCGCGTGGCGCGCCGACGCCGCCGGGGCCGCCCACTTCACCGTGACGCCCGACACCGAGGGCGATTTCCGCGTCATCGTCCGCGCCACCGACGCGCGGGGCCACGTCATCACCGCATCGGCGTGGGTGTGGGCCGTGAGCGATCAGTCGGCTTCCTTCAACTATCCGTACAACGCCCTCGACGTGAAGGCCGACCGCAAACAGTACCGCGAAGGCGATCTCGCTGAAATCCTGGTAAACACCAAATACGCCCCCATCACCGGACTACTCAGCCTCGAAGGGAACCGCCTCCTTCAGCATCGCTCCATTCGACTAACGGGGAAGACCACCGTCCTGAAAATCCCGATCACACAGGAGATGATGCCCGCCGCGCGCCTCACCCTCTGCTTTGTGAAGAACAAGGAGTTCATTTCCGCCGAGACGACGCTCAACGTGTCGCGGGAACGGAAAGCCCTGCGCGTGGAGGTCAAACCTGATCATCCCACCTATCTCCCCGGTCAGACCGCGATGTATCACGTCCGCACCCTGGACACCGAGGGGAAGCCGGTCCCGGCGGAGGTGTCGCTCGGCGTGGTGGATGAGGCCCTCTACGCCATTCAGGCTGACGTCACGGAGAACATCTCCGCCTTCTTCTACCCGAAAATCCTCTACGGCGTGCAGACCACCTTCTCGTCGCCCAACCTGTACCTCTCCGGCGACGAGAAGGCGAGCAGCACGATCCAAACCCGCCGCCGCTTCGAGGACACCGCCTTCTGGACGCCCTCCGTCGTGACCGACGCGAACGGCTCGGCGACCGTGACCGTCCCCCTGCCCGACAACCTGACGACGTGGCGCGCCACCTGCCGGGCCGCAACTCTGGACACCCAGGTGGGCCAGACGACCGCCAAAGCGATCACGCAGAAGCCGTTCCTCGTGCAGCTGGAGACGCCGCGCTTCTTCGTGCAGGGCGACGAAGCCGTTGTAACGGCGGTGGCGAACAACCTGACCTCCGCCCCCCTCACGGCGACTGTGGGGCTGGACGCCAAAGGGATGGAGACCCGCAGCCCTCTCACCTCGGAAGTACGCCTTGACCCCGGTCAGACCCGGCGCGTGGAATGGCGCGTCACCCTTCAGGCTCCCGGCGACCTCCCGATCCGAGTCTGGGGCCGGGCGGGCGCCCTGAACGACGCGATGGAACTGACCCTCCCCGTGCGCGCCAAAGGCCGGGAACGCACCGATACCCAGCGTGGCTGGACCGACGCAAGCGGAACGCACACCCTCTCCGAGGACATCCCTCTCGTTGTGGACCCGCACGCCGTGCCCGGAACTGTGGCCCTCAAGTTGCGCCTGTCGCCCAGCATGGCGAGCGCGCTGCTCGGCTCCCTCGATTACCTCGCCACGTACCCGTACGGGTGCGCCGAGCAAACCATGTCGTCCTTCCTCCCCGATCTCGCCGTGATGGACCTCCTCCAACGCTCCGGGGCCGACGCGGCCGACCTGCGCCGTAAGCTCCCCGCGATGGTGAACTCCGGCCTCCTGCGCCTCTACGGCTACCAGCATAATGATGGCGGCTGGCGCTGGTGGACTTACGACGACAGCGACCCCTGGATGACCGCTTTCGTGATGTTCGGGCTGAACGCAGCGAAGAACGCGAACTTCCCCGTCACCGATTCGGCCTACACGAGTGGCCGCGACGCCCTGAAGAAGATGGCCGACGAGACCAAACTCCCCGCCGACACGCGGGCCTTCATCGCGTTCACCCTGGCGCAGATCGGCGAGACCGACGCTGCGCGGGGGGCGGTGGCCTCTCTATTGGGAGGCGGATCCGATCGCTCGCGCCTCACCGGATGGAGCGACTGGGGCCGCGCGATGCTCGCTCACACGCTAAGCCTGCTGTCCCAGCCGGAGGAGGCGCAGCGTCAACTGGAAGCGGTCTGGCGGCGCTACTCCGACACGGGGCTGCTTCCCGTGGAGCCGAAAAAGTCGTCCGATGAGGGCGAATGGCGCTCCCCCGCCGAGCAGGAGGCGGTCCTCCTCTGGGCGGCGCTGGCGGTCAATCCCTCCGACAGTCGCATCCCTGGCCTCGCCCGCCGCCTGCTGGATCGCCGCCGCTTCGATCATTGGGAGTCCACGCGGGATACGGCGTTCGCCCTTCTCGCGCTCAGCCGTTACCTCGGTCAGACCCAGGAGTTGAAGTCGGACCTCACCGCCACGGTGACGGTCAACGGCCAAACCGTGACGACCCGGCGCTTCACAACGGCGGACGCCTTCCGCCCTGAAATCGTCCTGCCGGTGAACGCGCGACTCCTCGCGGCGGGGCCGATGCGAGTCGCCATCCGCGTGACGGGCGCCGGCCGCCTCTACCACAGCGTGGAACTGACCCAGACCGTCGCGGGACCCATGACCGACCCCGTGGCCGGACGAGACGGCATGACCCTCGAGAGGACTTACCGCAAGGTGGACGCCCGAACCGTCAACCGTTCCTCCAACCCGACGATGGATTACACGGCGAGTCAGTCGGAGGAATCCAGCGGACCCCTCGAGTCGGAGACCTCCTTCTCCAGTGGCGACGGCGTGGAAGTGACGCTCACCCTCCGCGCAACGAAGCCGATGGATTACGTGATGGTGGAAGACCCCCTCCCCGCCGGGTTTGAACCCCAGGACCGGGGCGCGGTGGATTCCTACGACTGGGGAAACTGGTGGTCCGAGCAGATCGTGCGGGATCGCATGGTGAGTTTCGCGGTGCGGCGGCTGGAGCCAGGCGTGCGGCGCATCACCTACTACCTGACCGCGCGGTCGCCAGGCCGCTACACGGGACTTCCGCCTCGCCTCTTCGATATGTATCAGCCGGAACGTCGGGCGGAAGGCGCGGCCCAGGCGGTGGAGGTGCGCGAATGAGCGTCCCCTTCTCTCTGCTCCGCCGCCGGAAGGAGTTCATCGCGTCGGTCAGCCGAGTCTCCATCGTGTCCGTTGGGAAGGCGCTGGTTGGAGGGGCGGTGTGCGCGGGGGTGGCGCTGGCCCTCCAGGTTCCCGCTCACAACGCCGTGATGGGCGGTTACGTCACCAGCCTCCGGGGTCGGACCTCCGGTCAGCGCAACAACGCGCTCCTCGCGGCGCAGCGCATCGACGGCGTGGTGATCCCAAGCGGCGAGACCTTCTCCTTCAATCAGCGCGTAGGGCCGTGGGGCGCCGACCGGGGCTATGTGAAAGCCCTCGTCAGCTACGACGGCGAACTCGTGACCGACTGGGGCGGCGGCGTCTGCCAAACCTCTACCACCCTGTATAATACCGCCCTGCTCGCCGGACTGACCATCGTGGAACGCCACCGCCACACCTGGGCGCCCCGCTACGTCCCGCCCGGACGCGATGCGGCGGTGGCTCAGCGCGACCTCGACCTGAAAATCAAAAACCCCTATTCCTGGCCGGTGCGACTACGCATGACAGGAAACGACAACCGCCTCGGCTTTGAGGCGCTGGGCGCGGTGGCGGGTCCCATGGCGCGCGTGGAGTGCAACCGGGACGCCACTTCCCCCCCGCTGGAGGTGACGCGACGGAGCGACCGGCTGCCCTGGGGCCAGCGGCGCCTCGTGAACCGGGGCAAGCCGGGCGTGCGCGTGACGGTCTACCGACGTTTCCTGCACGACGAACGGATGAAGCGTCCCGACCCCGACTCCTTAAAGGTGAGTTCCCCGGCCTCCGAGCGCGAATGGGTGTCGCAGGACGCGTATCCGGTGATGGATCGCGTGGTGGTGATGGGGAGTCGTCGGGGCTAATTCGGCGGTAAGTCGTCGGGGCTGATGCGGCGGTAAGTCGTCAGGGCTGATGCGGCGGTAAGTCGTCGGGGCTAATTGGGGCTGTGGGATCCCGCCTCCACGACCTCGAACTGGATTTCCGACGTGTACACATCGGCCTGCGGCGAAGGTTTGGGCTGAGGCCCCGGCTCCGGCGCCGGGTCCGACACCTCCACCAGGTCCC
>JBBRGS010000036.1:0-25156 GCA_038240635.1 Armatimonadota bacterium | reverse complement strand
ATCTCCTCCGTCGTGAGTCCGAGGAGCGTGGCGGGCGCGCGCGAAGGCGCCGGGGCTGCGGGAGGTCGGTTTTGGGAAACGGTTGCGGGCATGAGACTCTCGCGGGGAGGCGACGGAGGATTCGGCGGGATCGGCCTTGCTCATGATGCCCTCGACGCGGGCGCCGGGGCAAGCGGGAGCGAGCGGGAGACCGAACAGGCGCGCCATATGGTATAATCGCCGTGCGTTGTGGGAATCATCTCCCATAATCCAACGACGGAGGAGGGTGACGCGGTCATGGTTCGGATCCGAAAAGCGCGCATTGGGGATGCCCCGGTGATACAGGCTCTGATTGAGCAGTTTGCCGCGCGCGACGAAATGCTGCACCGCAACCTGGCGGAAATCTGCGAGAATATCCGCGATTACACCGTTGCGGAGGTGGATGGGGAAGTTTTGGGCAGCTGCGCCCTCCACGTGGACACCCCGGAACTGGCGGAGGTGAAGGCGCTGGCCGTCTCCCCCAACGCGCAGGGGATGGGGCTGGGCACCATGCTGGTGCGGTCCCTCGTGACGGAGGCGGAGGCGCTCGGCATCGCGCAGGCGTACGCTTTAACGTATCGGCCCACCTTCTTCACGCGGCTCGGCTTTGCGGTAGCGGAGAAGTCGTCGCTGCCGCACAAAGTCTGGGGCGAGTGCGTTCGGTGCCGTAAGTTCCCGATTTGTGGCGAAGAGGCGATGACGCTCTCGCTGGTCCCCGCCGCAACCGACGCCGACATGACGCCCTCTGACACCGACGCCCGCGAGCCGGTGGCCCGATGAGCGACACGGAGACGAACGCGGCGCCGCTCTCGGAAGCCCTCCCCTCGTCGCCGCTTGTGGACCCCGGTGACAGGTTTCGGGCGGTCGTGTCGGTGCTGGGCGTGGACCGCGTGGGGATCGTGGCGGCGGTCTCCACCCTCCTCGCCGAGCATGGCGTGAACATCCTCGACATCCGGCAGACGCTCCTCAACGATCTCTTCTCCATGATCATGGTCGTCGGTTTCAGCGAGGATTCCGCGTCTCTTTCCGAGGTGCAGGAGCGGCTGGGGGAGATCGCCGACTCCCTGGGCGTGAAGGCGTACCTCCAGCACGAAGCCGTTTTTCGCCGCATGCACCGCGTGGAGGGTTAATCCACGCCCGGCGCCGGGTGGAGTGTCAACGTGGGCTTGAACAACATTAACGAGCGCCTGTATCGGGACCTCCGCAATCCTGAGTTTGTGGCGGAGTATCTGAAACTTGCGCGCCAGGAAGGCCCTGAGTCATTCCGCCTGGCCGTCCGTGATATCGCTCTCGCCCATCATCTGCCATTCCACAAAACATATAGCCGAAGAGCGCGAACCCGTCATAGCGGAAGGCAACGGTCGGTGAAACGGCGGATACCGAGTTTTGAGGCGATTGATCATGCCCTCCGGGGCGCAGGGATCGAAATCATCTTTGCCCCGCGCGCCGGTTCCACCCCCCCTTAAGGAGACGCTGTGCCGGAATCGGAACTGCTCGCCGAAGTCCTTGAAACGCTTGATATGGTGACGGCGGAGCGACTCGACATCCGCGCCGTCACCCTGAGCGTCAACACCCTCGATTGCGCCGACCGCGACCTGGATCGCATGGCGGGCGCCCTCGAAGCCAAAGTCACCCGCGTCGGCGCGCATCTTGTCGAGGCCGCCAACGAGCAGGAACGGCGCTTCGGGGTCCCCATCATCAACCGCCGCATCGCCGTGACGCCCGTGGCGCAGGTCGCATCGCCCACGTCGGCGGAGGAATACCTCCCGCTCGCTCTGGCGCTCGACCGCGCGGCTCACACCCTCGGCGTGGATTTCATCGGGGGATTCTCCGCTCTCGTCCAAAAGGGTATGACCCGCTCTGACCGCACGCTGCTCCGCTCCATGCCGCGCGCCCTCGCCGAAACGTCGCGGTTGTGCGGCTGCGTCAACGTCGCCACCACCCGCGCTGGCGTGAATATGGACGCCGTGGCCCTCATGGGTCCCCTCCTCCTGGAAGCCGCCGAACGGACCCGTGACCGGGACGGGTTCGCCGCCGCCAAGTGGGTCACGTTCGCCAACGCTCCGGCGGACAACCCGTTCATGGCGGGCGCCTTCCACGGCGAAGGCGAGCCGGACGCCTGCATCAACGTCGGAGTGAGCGGCCCCGGTGTCGTGCGGGCGGTGGTGGAACGGATGCAGGGAGCCAGCCTGAACGAGGTCGCCGAGGCGATCAAGCAGGCCGCCTTCAAGGTGACCCGGTGCGGCGAACTCATCGGGCGGGAAGTGGCCCGCGCCCTCGGCGTCGAGTTCGGCGTGGTGGACCTCTCCCTGGCGCCGACCCCGGAACCGGGCGACAGCGTGGCCAATATCCTCGAAGCCCTCGGCCTGGAGCGGTGCGGCGGTCCTGGCACCCTTGCCGCGCTCGCCCTGCTCAACGACGCCGTGAAGAAGGGCGGCGTCTTTGCCAGCGGCAGTGTGGGTGGGCTGTCCGGCGCGTTCATCCCAGTCAGCGAGGATAACGGGATGATCGAGGCGGCAAGCCTCGGCGCGCTCTCGCTGCCCACACTCATGGCGATGACGGCGGTCTGCTCCGTCGGCCTCGATATGATTTGCGTTCCCGGCGCCACCCCGCCCGAAACCCTTTCGGCGATCATCGCGGATGAGATGGCCCTCGGCGTGGTGAACAATAAGACGACCGCCGTGCGGATGGTCCCCGTGCCCGGTAAACGGAGCGGCGAGTGGGCGGAGTATGGGGGGTTGTTCGGGCGCAGTCCCATCTTTGAGGTGAGCGGTTTTTCCCCCGCCGGGTTCATTCGCCGGGGCGGGCGCATTCCGGCTCCTCTCCACAGCCTTACCAACTAAGTAGTTGAAGGGTTCTCTATAGGAGACAGCGGATGATTCTCAGACGCTTTGGGATAGGATTGCTCCTGCTTTTGGCGACGGCGGGGATGAAAACGGCGTCGGCGGCTCCGATGGCTCCCTCGGCGGAGGAGTTTGTCGGGCCGTTCCTCAGTTGGGTTAATGTCCAGAGGGAGTACGGCGCTGTTGGGGACGGCAAAACCGACGACACGGCGGCCCTTCAGCGCGCTCTGGAGGACCTCCTGCATCGCAAAAAAGGCGCGGTCCTTTATCTGCCCGCCGGCGTCTATCGCATCACCCGCACGCTGGGAGCGGCCCGCAAGGAACATACCGATAATCTGGGCGTGTCGGTTATCGGAGAGGACCCCACTCGGACGATCCTCCGCTGGGACGGTCCCAAAGGCGGGACCGTCTTTCAGTACGACGCATGGTACTCCAGGATCAGCCGCCTCACCCTCGACGGCGCCGGCAAAGCGTCCGTCGCCCTCGCGTATGGCGACGCTTTCTCCTCCTACAACGAAACCAGCGACATGGTGTTCAGGGATGTCGAAACCGGCATTAAAATGGGCACGGCGGACGCGGGCCAGGCCGAAAACGCCGTTCTGCGCTGCCGATTCCTTCGCTGCTCGAAGGCGGGCCTCGTGACCGACAACTTCAACTCGATGGACATCTGGGTCTGGAACAGCCGCTTTGAGGAGTGCGGCTACGGCCTCCTCAATCAAGCGGGCAACTTTCACGCCTGGGAGAACCTGTTCCTCCGCTCGCGGGTGATGGACATCGGCTCGAAGAACCTGATGGTCTTCTCCGTCATCAACAACACCTCCATTGGCTCCCGGCAATTCCTGGACTGGGAGTCCGGCTTTGCCTGGGGCGCTCAAACCTCCATCACCGGCAACCGGATTGAGGGGACGACCGGCGAGGCCGCCGTACGGCTGGGAAGCGCCGGGCCGTTCCTGTTCGCCTATAACACGATCAGGAGCCGACCGGGAAAGACAGGGCCGGAGGTCGTGATGACGTGGGGGGATCAGGTCTTCGTCGGCAACACCTACACCGTTGCGAACGCAGTGAAGACGGACGGGCGCTTCCGGCAACTGGACGAGCGGGTGGTCGCGCCGGATCAGGTGAAGATCGCGCCGCCCCTCCTGCCGGGAACTCCGCCGCGCCGGGTCCGCAAGGTATTCGAGGTTCCCGTCGGAGCGGACGCCGCCACACTCCAGAAGGCGCTCGACGCGGCGGCGGCCCTGAAGGGTCAGCGTCCCATCGTTCATGTGCCGATGGGGTCGTACTCCATCGCTTCCACGCTCACTTTGCCCGCGCGGTGCGATACCCAACTCGTCGGGGACGGAGTCGAGACCGCCACCCTGCTGAACTGGACGGGGAAAGCCGGAGAGCCGCTCCTCCGCATCGAAGGACCCAGCGCCGCCACAGTGCGAGAGTTATCCATCGTCGCGGGAGATGGCGCGGGCATCCTCGTCACCCATTGCGACCAACGCGGAGGGCGCATCTACGGCGACCAGGTGAGCGTGAACGGCGCCGGCGCCAGGGACAGCGTGGGCCTCTTCGTTCAGGGGGTGGAGCAGAGTGACATTCTCATGCGATGCCTGCAAGGCGGGAGCAACCTCGGCGCATGGGTGCGTGTGAGGGGCGGCGTCCTCCGGGGGCAGGGAAAAGCGGCTCCGGGTCAGGTCTCGGTGTTGTGTGGCGCCACCGGCACCTCTCAAACGCCTTACTGGGTGGAAGACGGCGGGCGGCTCCTCGTGCGAAGCGTCTACCACGAGCGCAGCGCCGAAGGGGATCAGGCCCTTCAGCTCCGTGGCGCCGGATCGCTCTTTATCGATGCCACACGGTTATCCTACGGCACATCACTCCAGCGACCCCTCATCGAGTTGGACGGCTTCAGGGGCGATTTCGCCCTCACTTCCAGCCTGCTCCTTCCGGTGGGTTCCTCCGCTCCCCCTCAGGTCGCGCTGCGGGGGGACGGCTCCCGCATGAACGTTCTTGTCATGGCAAACACCTTCTGGCAGACCCAATACGGCGTGAAAACGATCCAGGTCTGGACCGACACAACCCAGCCGCACGCGCATGCGGCCCTCCTCCTCAACAACATGAACGTCAACGCGCCGAAACCGACTGCATCGGCGTCGGATCCGGCAAAGGCGCGCGACGGCTACGACCCAGTGGAGAACCGAGGCGCTGCCGACGACGCCTTCCTTCGCCGCATGCTCGCCCCCCTGCGCGAGGCGCGCGTCTGGACCCCACGCTCTGCGCCCGCTGGCGTGACCGCTCTCCAACTCCATCGGGTTCAAGTCACCGTGAAGGGACCCACCAACGCGATCACGCTGCAAGCCGACTAACGGACGCTGTTCCGGTTTTTGTGAGGACCCCGGCGCTGCTCCGTCGAGTCCAACGCCGGGTGGCCAGGCCGAGGGCGGCGAAGATCGGAGTTTGAAAGTGTTCTCCCCCCGCCGAACTCCGGCCTTCGGTGAGGACGCTCCAACGCTGCCGCAAAAATCTGATCAGCGCGCTCGACTCCGCCCCACACTCGGAGGAGGATCAGGGGCTTTGCGACTCCGTGATCGTCTCCAGCCGGGTCCCCTCCGGGGCGAGATAGGTCCGCAGGCCAAAGGGCGGGACCTCCACCTCCAGCGTCCCGTCGGAAAGCGAGACGGCGGCGCCCGTGGCGAGGCGGCTCACGCCTTCCGTCTCCCCTTTCGGCAGCGTCACTCTGAGTCGGGTCGTGACTGCGACCGGCTTGCGGTTCACCAGGTAGAAGACGAACTCCCGGCGGCGACTTTGCTCCCACACGGCGACCGGGTCGCTCGCGGCGGAACGCAGGCGGAACGGCTCGGTCGGCAGGCTGCGGTACTCCTTCAGGAAGTCGCGCAGGATCGGCTCGCCCAGCGTGAGGCCGTTGCCGCCGTCGCCCAGCTGACTCGCGTCCGCCGCCGCCAGCGCGAGGGCGTACCGCTCCAGGAATGACCTCCCGGACGGATACACCACGCCGCTCATCCAGGGGTTGCGGGTGGTCGCATAACCGAGGGCCTTTGCGGGGACCACTTTTTCATTCGCCTCAAAGTAACCCTGGCCGAAGAGGAATTTCCCGTTCTCCCCTTTGGGGATCATCGAGCGCAGGTCGTCGGGGTTGGTCAGCAGGTTGCGGATGCGCTGATTGGTCGCGGAGTCGTTTCGGCGCCCGTAGGCGTGGCGCGCGTTGATCACCTCCACGCCGGAGAGGCGGGCCAGCGCCTTCAGGTCCAGCCCGGCTTCCCGTTCGGAGCCGGGTTCGGCGAAGATCGGGTCCCAGTGGACCGGCAGGTAGAGCGTCAGGTCGGGCCGAGCCTTCCTCACGCGGTCCCGGAGTTGGCCGATCCAGTCGGTGATCTTTTGGCAGCGCCATGTGATCCACTTCTCTTTGGCGTGCGCCATCAGCCAGTCGTAGCGGCGGCTGTACCGGTCGCCGGCGGTGTCGGGGACGGGGATGCGGGTTCCGGTTTCCTTCTCGAATTGGCCGATGGTGTCATCGTCGTAGCCCCAGTCGAGCGAGTGGAAGTTCGTGAGCGCGGGATTCTGCCACGTCATGAAGCGGAGGCTAACGCCGGTGAAAGCGGGGGAGTCGCGGTACCGGTCCACAAACTCGCCAATCATGCCGAGCATCCACTTCTGATTGGCGGGATGGAGCGGGGAATGGCGGGGGACGCCGTCCCAGGTCTCGTGAATCTCGCCGGTGCGGGAGGCGAGCGTGTTGGGGCGCGGGCCGGTGAAGGGAGCGGCGGCGTACTGGAGTTCGCGGGCTTCGGGATGAAACTCGCCGATGAATCGCAGGCCGAACCGCTCGCACTCGATGAGCAGCGCCCGCACAAGGTCGTCGCCCGCCGGGCTGGTGAAGTCGCGGTGATACCGGCTCGGATACATCACGCTTTGGTACACCGCCACGGTCGGCATCAGGGTGTCGGCGCCCATCCACGCTACGGCGCGGGGCCAGTTCTTCAGGGCGGGCAGCATCCCCTCCAGCGAGCCGGTTCGCCCGCCGTAGAACGGCGCGAAGTTCACACCCTCCTCATACCAATTCATGAAATGGCGCCCGTTCCCGTGCGCCACCGCGAGCGGCGAGAGCGCGTCGTCGGTGAGGGAGATGCGGAGAGCGCTGGCGGCGGCGCGCAGGCCGGTTTGCGGGTTCAGGACCACCAGCCGCAGGTCGGTCGTCTTCGGCCAGTAGAGAAACGTCGTGGTCTGCATCCGTTGGGTGTTGCGAAACGAGCCGCCCGCGTCCGCCCCCACACCCACCGGGACCGCGGCGCCGTCGCCCTCGCGGAGTTCAAAGATCGGCGTGCGGAGAGTGTCGTCGGGATAATCCACCTCGAAGCGGTAGAGCCGATTCGCTTCGGGCAGAGTGATCTTATACGCGAACCCGCTGATCTTCTCCGGGTTCGTGTGCATCGCTTGCAGGAAGCCCTGATCGCCGGTCTCGCGGTACTTCCCAAACGGCTTCGTGACGACCCGGCTGCCCGCTGAATCCTCGTAATCGGGCGCGCGGTCGGCCATGTCAATCGAAGTGACGCGAGTCCAGCGCACCTCGGCGTCGGAAGGCGCCACAGGAGTCGCGTCGAGGACCAGCGCGCGGGGCAGACCCGCGTCCCAGAGGGCTACCGGCCGGTCATTTAGGGAGACCTCGACGCGGAACAAGCCTTCTTTGGGGCAGGGGAGGGTGAACGTCTCCCGATGGAGTCCCTCTCCCGCCGACAGTTCCACCGACGCCGACGCGACCGGCTTCGGTTCCCCTTCCGCCAGCAGGTCCGCCCGCAGACGCGTCGCCTCCGCAAGGTCGCCATACGTCACCTCAAGCGGCAGGGAGTCTCCGGCGCGTAGGACCGGCGCGTTTGGCCCGGCGGCGCTCGTCAGGTTGAGATGCCGGGCCGGGTCCTCGCTGGCTTCCCGCAGGACGACGCCGGTGACGGGAGGCAGTCCCGCCCAGTGGTCACGCCGCACTTCCAGGGAGCGCTTGCCCCGCTTCAGCCAGACGTTCCCCGCTTTCGCCCCCGGATCGCCGGGAGCCGCCCCCCGGCCCCACGGCATGAAGAGCGACTCATCGCCGTCCAGGACGATCTCCACGTCCCCGGCGTCCGGCAGCAGGAACAGTTCGTACCAGCCCGTAGTCGGAACGTCCACGGTCCATGTGACGCCGCCGACGATAGGTCGGAAGCCGCCCGGACGCTCCTGCCCGGCGAGGTTGCCCGCGCGCCGGATGAGGGCTTCCCGCTCCGGCTGAAGGAGGCTGTATCGCGCGATGTCGGAGACGCCGAGCTGAACCTTCCAGGAAGTTTCGGCGGCGCGCGCCGGGCCGAGGACGGCTACCGCGAGGAGGAGCGCCAGGAGGCGACAGTGGGAAGGGGGGGGCAACTTTAGGGAGAACCGCTTACACGGAGGACGCGGAGAGTCACGGAGGGCCACGGAGAAACTCCAGGCGACTGCAGGGGATGAGGGGGCAGTCTCCTCCGAAGGACGGTATCCATACGGGTCGCACAATGAGAAATGTAGTGGAGTAATCCGTGGCACGCTCAACGACAACCTTCCAGTCAGTCTCTTCGGGCGCCTCAACACTTGACTCTCCTGGGGTTTCTCCGTGGCCTTCCGTGGCTCTCCGCGTCCTCCGTGTAAGCGGTTGACCCTGGAGAACCCTCGGCCAGCACGCTTCCATAGGAGAGGAGGAAAAACGTCCCGCGCCCGTTCCCGCCTTTCGCGCCTTTCGCGCCGCGCCCCCTGGCCAGCGAAGTCTTACACTCTCGCCAGGTCGTGCCGATAGCAATTGGGGAACAGGTGAGGGGATTGCGCCCCTCGCGGCGCCGACCTCCTCCCGCCAACCGGACCTCACCCGGCTGATTATCATAAGCGCCACTCCAATACCACCGCTTTCACCCAAAAGGGTTCTAATGATTACCTGCACGCGCCTCAACGGGGATGAGATCGTCATCAACGCCGGACTCATCGAGTTCGTCGAGGCGACCCCCGACACCATGATCTCCCTCTCCACCGGCCGCAAACTCATGATCCGCGAGAGCGTGGAGGAGGTGGTGGACCGCGTCGCTGACTATGAAGGGACCGTGTGCAGCCAGATCGCGCGGCACGGTCGCCGCCAGCGCGTGAAACCGCCCGACACCGACGAGGAGGAGGACGACTAAGTTGGATTTAGCCACCGTTATCGGGCTGCTTTTGGGCTGGGGCGCCGTCCTCGCCGCCGCCATCCTCGAAGGCACCGAGCTCGCCCACCTCGTCAACGTCTCCGCGTTCGTCCTCGTCATCGGCGGCACCTTTGGCGCCACCATGGTCGGCTTCCCCCTCAAGAAGATGATCGGCCTTGCGATGGTCACCAAAAACGCCTTCTTCGGCAAGGCGATGGAAGCCGGGGAGATGATCAAACAGATCGTCAACTTCGCGCGCAAGGCCCGCCGCGACGGCATCCTCGCCCTCGAAGACGAAGCCCGCAAACTCGACAACCGGCTGCTTCAGACCGGCGTCCAGCTCATCGTGGACGGCACGCCGGAGGAGGCGGTGCGCGGCATCCTGGAGACCGAAGTCCTCTCCATGCAGGAGCGGCACGGGGAGAGCGTGGCCATCTTCAACGCGATGGGCGGGTTCGCCCCGACGATGGGCGTCATCGGCACGGTGATGGGTCTGGTGCATATGCTGGGCAACCTGAGCGACCCTGGAAAAATGGGGCCAATGATTGCGGCGGCGTTTATCGCCACGTTGTATGGAGTCGCGTTCGCCAACCTGCTCTTCCTCCCCATCGGCCAGAAGTTGAAAGCGAAGTCGGCGGAGGAGGTGGCGGTCTACGAGATGATGATCGAAGGCATCCTCTCCATTCAGGCGGGAGACAACCCGCGCCTGGTGGAGACGAAGATGATGGCCTTCTGCTCGCCCAAACTCCGCGAAGGCCTGAACCTGGACGAATCGTCTGAGTGACGGGCGCCCGAAGCCCCAGTCACCCCCAGGGTCAACGGCTAACGCAGAGGCCGCAGAGAGCGCAGAGGGCCGCAGAGAAACCCCTGAGTAAATCCATGAGAAGGACGGAATCTGTGAGCCGATAGCTCTCCCGTCCCACGGCTATGCAACAACACGGCTATGCAATAACACGGCTCGACGACAACACGGCTCAGCATCAACACAGATCAGCAACGACACGAGGTTCCCATGGTGTTACTCAGGGGTTTCTCTGCGGCCCTCTGCGCTCTCTGCGGCCTCTGCGTTAGTGGTTGACCCTTGTTTTATCAACTTAAGCGCCGGTTTTGCCACGTCCTCGATCATGAAAAACCCTCGCTTCAGGCGTGAAACGCGGAATAACCCTTCGTAGTCGAGGGATGGGATGAAGACGGAGGGACGCGATGAGCAGGCGGAAGCAAGGCCGCACGAGGGGGGGCCGCTAATGGCTAAAAAGAAAAAAGGACACGGCGGCCACGAGAGTTCCGAGCGGTGGCTCCTCACTTACGCCGATATGATCACGCTGCTCACCGCCTTCTTCATCATGATGTACTCCATGTCGGTGCTCAACGTCACCAAATTCCAGCAGGTCGCCATCGCCATCCGCAGCGGCTTCGGCGGCCCTCTCGACACGGCGGGACACGGCATCCTCCAGCCGTCCGTCGGGCAGGCGTCCCGACCCACCCTCATCCCCGAAATCAATCAGTTCCGCCCCGACCTGGTGGCCGACCAAATTAAAAAATACGCCAAAAAGAAGGGGCTGGAAAAGGAACTGCACCTGCGGCAGACCGAGCGCGGCCTGGTGGTCAGCATCGTCACCGACAAAATGTTGTTCCCGGCGGGCGCCGCCGCCCTCACCCCCGGCGCCGTTCAAGTGCTGGACAAGGTCTCCAGCCTGATCAAGTCCACCAACTCCATCATTCGCGTCGAAGGCCACACCGACAATATGCCGATCCACACGCTGCAGTTTCCTTCCAACTGGGAGCTCTCCACCGCTCGCGCGACGACCGTGGTGCGCCAGTTGGTGGACCGCGAAGGCATCCCCAGCTCCCGCCTCTCGGCGGCGGGCTATGCGGACGGCCATCCCCTCGCGCCCAACACCACCCCCGCAAACCGAGCCGCAAACCGCCGCGTGGACATCGTGATCCTCAAGGGCGATAGCCCCACCGTTCCCCCCAAACCGTCCGGCCGCCTGGTGGCGCAGGCGCAGCGCGGTTCCCCCTCCTCTCTCGCCACCGATTAACCCTCTCCTTTTGGAATAAGGCAGGCGCATCGTGAACATGAAAAAACTGATCATCATTATCGCCGCGATCTTTCTGGTCGGCGTCATCGGAGGCGGGTTCGCCGCGTCCAAAATCTTCAAGGGCCATAAAGGGAAGGCCGCCGACTCCGCCAAAGCGAAAGCGGATTCCAGCGCGGAGAGTATAAAAGAAGCCGAAGCCTCCGCCCCGAAGGCTCATGTTGAACTTGACGAGTTTCTGGTGAACCTGGCCGATCCCCAGGACCAGCACTTCCTGAAATGCACCGTTGTCCTGGAGGTGAAGGGGGGCGAGGAAGCCGCCAAAAAAATGGAGGAGCAGAAGCCGGTCATCAAGGACGCCATCATCACCGCCATGAGCCGAAAAACCTTCGCCGAGTTGCTGACCCCCAATGGGAAACGGATGCTGAAAAACACCATCCGCAGCGAAGTGAACCTTGCGCTGAAGACGAAGGATGTTACCGAAGTCCTCTTCACCGCATTCGCCATGCAGTAAAACCCGTCCGCCTCAGATCGCCCTTTCTCTCGTCGCCTCGCGCCCGCCGTTCGGACCCTCTCCCGACCGTCGGCGTGGGGCGATGGCGCGCCCGAAGACCCCTCAGCATGGGGCGGCATGGCCTCTGTTCAGCCAGGCTGGCGGACAGCCGCCCGATTGACGCGCAGCGGATCGTTTCCCATAATCGCTCTGGCCGAGCGGTCGGAAACGGCGGCGCTTCGCGGCGGAAACGGCGGCGCTTCGCGGCGGCTCACTCGCCTCGCCTGAGCCGCATGACGCCCGGCGCTCCCCATGCCCCCTGTCATTTCCCCGGCCACGGGTCGCTGATTGCTCTATACTGAATTGGCGCTGGATACCCTTTCACCCTGATTGTATCATTCGGTTCCCCTCACTTCGCACTCACTTCGCACTCACTTCGCACTCACTCCACCCTCACTCCGCTTTGGTTCATCTCACTCGCTTCGGGAGGCTCCCGTGTCGGATTCGCGTCATCCATCCCTTTTTGTGAAGCCCACCCTGATGATCCCCGGCCCCACGCCGGTCCCCCCCGTCGTGCTGCAGGCCCTCTCCACCCCGATGATTGACCATCGCGGGCCGGAGTATGAGGCGCTTCAGGCCGAACTCGTCGCCCACCTGAAGACCGTCTTCCAAACCTCCCAGGAGGTGATGATCTTTCCCGCCGCCGGGACGGGGGGCATGGAATCGGCGGTGGTGAACGTCCTGTCGCCCGGCGACAAGGTCCTCTCCGTCACCATCGGCTCGTTTGGAGACCGGTGGGCGCAGATCGCCCAGGCGTACGGCGCCGACGTCACCTCCTGCCCCTTCGAGTGGGGTGAGGCCGCCGACCCCGCCATCGTGGCAAGCGCCCTCCAGGAGAAAGGGCCGTTTAAGGCGGTCCTCGTCACCTTCAACGAGACCAGCACGGGCGTCCTCAACGACCTGAAGGCCCTCGCCGACGTGATCAAGCCGACCGGCGCGCTCCTCCTCGTGGACGCCATCAGCGGCCTCATCGCCGCCGATCTCCCGATGGACGACTGGGGCCTCGATGTCGTCGTCGCCGGCAGCCAGAAGGCGTTCATGATCCCGCCGGGCCTCACTTTTGTCGCAGCCAGTCCCACCGCCCTCCAAGCGCATAAGGCCGCCAAAATGCCGCGCTTCTACTTCGACTGGACGAAGATGCTGAAGAGCCACGAGAAGAATCAGACGCCCTACACCCCGGCCCTGACGCTTCAGTACGGCCTGCGCCTCGCCCTGCAAACCATTGTGGGCGAAGGGCTGCCCGCCAGCTTCGCCCGCCACGCGCGCATGGGACGCGCTACCCGCGCCGCCCTCACCGCGATGGGTCTCCGGCCATTCGCCGACCCCGCGCACGCCAGCCCCGCCGTCACCAGCGCCCACGCCCCCGACGGCATCGAAATCAAGCCGCTCCGAACGCACATCCGGGACCGGTATGGCGTCACCATCGGCGGCGGGCAGGGGAAGCTGATGGGGAAAATCTTCCGCATCGGACACCTCGGCTACATCACCGCCTCCGATCTGCTCGTCACGTTCGGCGCACTGGAGCAAACCCTGAAGGATATGGGGCATCCCGTGGAGCGGGGCGCGGGAATCACCGCTCTCACCAACGCGCTGGAGGAAGGGGAGAACGCATGAAAGTCCTTGTCGCTGACCCCATCGCCCCCGAAGGCATCGCCACCCTGAAAGCCGCCGGCATTGATGTGGACGTGGCGAAAGCCCTCCCGCCCGACGAGTTCCACCGCCGCCTCGCCGACGCCGACGGCCTCATCGTCCGCAGCGAAACCAAAGTCACCGCTGAAGCGATGGCCGTCGCGACGCAACTGCGGGTCATCGGGCGCGCCGGGGTCGGGGTGGACAACATTGATGTGCCCGCCGCCACCCAACGGGGCATCGTCGTCCTCAACTCGCCGGAAGGCAACACCGTCGCCGCGTGCGAACACACCTGGGCCTTGCTGCTGGCTCTCGCGCGGCGGGTGCCGAAGGCTGTGGCGTCGCTCTCCGCCGGCGAATGGCGCCGCTCCGAGTTCATGGGCGTGGAACTGTATGGCAAGACGCTCGGCATCGTGGGGCTGGGCAAAATCGGGCGGGAAGTCGCCAAACGCGCTCGCGCCTTCGAGATGAAGGTGATCGCCTACGACCCATTCCTCACCCTCCAGCAGGCCGAAAAGATCGGCGTGGAACTGGTGGACCTCGATCCGCTCCTCCAACGCGCCGACTTCGTGACGCTTCACCTGCCGCTCACCAAAGACACGCAGAACCTCATTGCCGCCGACCGCCTGGCGAAAATGAAGCCGTCCGCCTACCTCGTCAACGCCGCGCGCGGGGGCCTCATCCACGAAGCGGACCTGATCGCCGCCCTGAAGGAGGGCCGCCTCGCCGGGGCCGCCCTCGACGTGTTCCCGAAGGAGCCGCTGTCCCCCGACAGCCCCCTCCTCGACTGCCCGCGCCTCATGCTCACCCCGCACCTGGGCGCCTCCACCCTGGAAGCGCAGGTCGGCGTGGCGGTGGATGTCGCCGAGCAGATTCGCGACGTGCTGAGCGGCCAGCCCGCCCGCAGCGCCGTCAATATGCCGTTCATCCCGGCGGAAGTCCTCGCCTTCATTCGCCCGTTCATGGAGCTGGCGGAGAAGATCGGGCGATTTCACGCGCAACAGGTGGATGGCCGCGTCGAAGGCGTCGAAATCGTGTACGCCGGAGACCTGGCCGACCACGACGTGGGGCCGATCACCCGCTCGCTGCTCAAGGGGATGCTGGAGCCGATGCTGGGCAGCGCCGTCACCTTCGTGAACGCGCCGCTCCTCGCTGAACAGCGCGGCATCAAAGTCACGGAGACGAAAACCGGCATGGCCGAGGATTACGCCAGCCTCGTGCGCGTCTGCGTCCAGACGGACAAGGGGATACGCTCGGTGGCCGGGACGCTCTTTGGCAAGCGGGACATCCGCATTATAGACATGGACGGCTACCGCATGAACGTGGCCCCGGAGGGGTTCTGCCTCCTCAGCCGCCACAACGACCGGCCTGGCATCGTGGGGCGCGTGGGCAGCCTTCTCGGCGAAAGCGGCGTCAACATCGCCGGGATGCAACTGGGCCGCGCCGCGCCGGGGCAGGAAGCCGTCATGATCATGAATGTGGACCACGCGATCCCGGAGGAGATTCTCTCCCGCCTCGCCGCCCTCGAAGGCATGATGAACGCCCGCCTCATCGAGTTCTAAAGGCCACGGAAGCGCGTCCCGCAGGCCGCTTCCCGTGTCTACCGAATCTCATTCAAGGGTCCACCGGAGTTCAGGATGCAGGGCGCATCCTGAACTCCAGTGCGCCTTTTCTCTTGCGTCCAGCGTCATCCAGCCGTCCGCGTTTCTCCTCATGCTTCTCCGACGCCACAATCAGGCCCCCATCACCCTCGCGTTTCAGCGAGACTTCCGTACGGCGGCGCTGGTTGGGTTCTACACCGGGGCGATCTACCCGTTCCTCGGTCGCATCGCGCGCGGCGACCTGCACTGCACGCCGCTCCAGCTCTCCCTGATGATGGCCGCGCCGTTCATCGGCAATCTCTTTTCGCCGGTCTGGGCGCAGCAAATGGAGGGGAAGGCGAAGATGCCGTTCGCCGTCCTCAGCTGGATCGTGGGGCGCGGCCTGCTCGTGCTCATGGCGTTTGTCACCCGGTCGTGGCCCTTCGTGATCATCGTGTCGCTGTCGGCGGTCATCATGACCGTTTCGACCCCCGCGTACGTCTCAATCATGAAAGATATGTACCCCGATCACCTGCGCGGGCGCCTGATGGCGTACATCCGCATGGGCCTTTCCTCCATTTCGCTCGTCACGGCGCTGGTGGTGGGGCGGCTGCTGGACCAGATCAGTTACCGGTGGGTCTTCCCGGTGGGAGCGGTGATCGGCGTGCTCGCTGCGCTCTCCTTCAGCCAAATCATTATTCCGCAGCGTCGTCATGGGGAGATGGAGGAGCCGGACGCGGCGGAGGCTTCCAAACCGACCCTCGCGGATACCTTCGCCATCTTCCGCGACGACCGCAATTACCGTTGGTTTTCGCTCTCGCTCTTCGTATACGGCTTTGGCAACCTGCTCGTGCAGCCGCTGTACACCCTGTTTCAGGTAGACACACTGCATATCACCAACACGCAGGTCGCCAACATGGCGAACCTCAGCAGCATCATCGCCATTATGGGGTATGTGTACTGGGGAAAGTTCCTCGACCGCAAGGGCGCGCTCACCACGGTGCTGGTCAGCACCCTGATGGTCGGCCTCATCAACGTGGTGTATCTCTTCGCCACGCGGGTGGAGCACCTGTATCTGGCGGCGATCATCTCCGGCGGCTGCTTCGCCGGGGTGGAACTCTCCTACCTGAACGCGGTGCTGACGTTTGCGGATCGGAACCGGATCGCGCAGTATCAGTCTATCCACAGCGCGCTGCTGGGCATCCGGGGGACGCTTGCGCCGTTCCTGGGGCCGGTCCTGATGGGATGGGTCGGGATGCGGGGGACTTTCGGCATCTCTTTGGGGATGATTCTCCTGGGGGCGGCGATGCAGTACTTCGGGGTGACGAATAACCACGTGGAGAGCGGCTTCTCGCGCTCGGCGCGCCCGCAGCCGTCGTTCCGACCGCTCGCTCAACTCCGAAACCGTTACACTCATGGGGAGACCCCAAAGCCTGTTGATGCGCCCTCGCGCCGAACCCCGGAGTCGGATAAGGAGCCTGTGCCGTGAATCCACGACTGTTATCCCGACTTTCCGCCGCGCTGCTTCCGGCCATGCTGGCCTTGCTTCCGGCGACGCTGGCCCTGATCGGCCTGGGAACACCCTCCACCGCCACGGCGCAGATCATCCAGACCCAGTTTCGCCCTCCTGGCGACATCAACGGCGACCTGAGAGTCACCGTCACCGACGCCATCCTCGCGCTGCAGATCATCTCCGGCGGGCGTCCCTCCACCGCCGACGACCGCGCCGTGATTGATGTCGCCCCCAGGAAGGGCATCGGGACGCGCACCTGGGGCGATGGCCGTGTGGATGTCTCCGATGTCATTCGGCTGCTGCGGCGGGCGGTCGGCGCGGAACCCGATCCCTGGCCGGGAGGGGTGGAGGTCACGCCGATCACCCGCGCGCAAACGCTCACGCTCACCTACGCCGGAGGAATCGCGCGCTTCGATCTGCCGAGCGGCTACAAGGTGGACGGAACGCTGCAAAACGAGAAAGGCGTGGCGACAACGGGCGAAATTTACCTGTGGAACGCCACCAGCCGCCAGCTCGCCCGAACCGACACCGACGCTAACGGCAAGTTCGCGCTCGCCGTACCGCCCGGCCAGTACTCCCTCTCCGTGCGCACCCGCGTGGAAGACCGCGCCACCGGCTCCGTCACGTGGCTCTCGCAACCCGATCTCGCCACCGTCACTGTCTCCACCGCCCACGTGACACTGACCCAGAAGCGGCCCGCGCTGCCCACGCTCCTCACCGTGCAGGGGGCGCTCACCGCCGCGCTGCCCACGGGCCTCACCGCCACCACCGCCGAATTTGTGGATGAAGTCCGCCGCTATGAGCAGACGCCGCCCCCCACGCGCGCCACCGGGACGGTCTCCCCGAAGGCGGCCTTCACCCTGCTCGTGCCCAAAGGGGCGTATAAGCCGTTCCTCAACATCAATGAGAAAGACTCGGCGGGCGCGCTGCTGGGCACGGCTCGGACGCTGCCGCCGCAGTCGGCCATCCAGGTGAACGGCAACTGGTCCACCTACAAAATGTCGCTGCCCCTGTTCGGGAGCCTGAGCGGGAAGATCAGCATCACCGGGTCCACGGCGCCCCTGGCGAGCGGGCGCATCCTCGCTGAAACGAGCGCGCGGGAGCAATATGGCGCCGAAGCCACCGGGAACATCGCCGCCGGGAAGTACTACGTTCCCCTGCAGCGCGGCATCGTGTATCGGCTGGGCCTGCTGCCCGACGCCATCAACCCGACGCAGATCCCGAACATCGGCCTGACCTACATCCCTTCTAGCCAGTCGGTCAACGGGGACAAAACGCAGGACTTCACGCTGCCCGCGCCGCCGCCGAAATCGAACCCGATCCCGATGTGGGTCGGCGACGAATACGGTCGCCCCGTGCCCAACGCGCGGATCAGCCTGCTGTCCAAAACGCTGACGAACGCCAACGCGGGGTATCAGGAGCAGATTGAGGCGACGACGAACGACCAGGGCGGCGTGACCCTCTCGATTCCTGATGGCCAGTACGACCTCCTCGTTCAGCCGTCGGTGGCGCGGCCTTCCGTCATCCCGATCCCGCCGCTCTGACGCTTCTCTGGCGCCGAACCGCTCGCCTCTTCCCCCAAAGGTGGCCCCCTTGATCCGTATCCCCGCGCTTGACCTCATCCTGGAGCAGGACACCCTCAATCGCATCGTGGCGGAGCGGCTGCCCCGGTCCCACTCGTGCCGAAGTCTCTCCTTCGCCATCGAGCCGAACCTCATCCGCCTGACGATGGACGGTCAGCTACCGATCATCGGCGATTCCACCGTCACGGCGGACCTCTCCACAGAGTTGCGCGGCAATGAACTGTGGCTGCGGCTGGAGCGCACAAGCGTGCCGCTCATCCCGAAAGCGGCGGTCGTCAACATGGTGGCGTCCCAGGTGAAGGGGGAGGCGATACGCGCGGAAGGGGCGTCGCTGGTGCTGGACCTGGTGGCCCTCTTCGCCCGCTACGAGGTGGAGACGAAGGTACACAGCGTCGTCGTGGACCGTGGCCTGGTGCGCGTGATGTGCCTGATGGAGTGATCGCGCTCCGGCTTCCACGATCCCGTGGCGCGCCAAACGACGCGAGACTCGCATCGGGTAGGTTATCGCCCTGAAGCGCGTCTCGCGTCGTAGATTCGTGGCCTCGGATCAGGTGGCCCAGGCGAGCGCCGGGGCTGCCCGCATCGCGCTTTCAGCCCGGTTGGTCAGTTTTGGCGGGCTTGTCGGCTTTCTTCATGGTGTATTTTGCGGGGTCCTTGTCGAACTCCGGCTTGCAGCCCGCGCAGCAGAAGTAGTACGTCTTGCCTTTGTACGTGCTGTGACCCACCGCTTTCTCCTTGGACGCGATCTTGTCGCCGGTGACGGGGCAGACGAGGGCGACTTTCTTGTTGTGAGCGGGATGTTTGACTTTCGATTTGGCGTTGGCAGGCCCGCCCAGCACGAGCGCGCCGGACAGGAGGGTGAGCAGAGCGACCTTCATCATGAGCGTGGTTCTCCGGGAATGGGAAGAAGTCATACAGGAGGCGGCGAAGCGGGGTGGCATCGTGGAGTGCGGCGCAAGAGCGAAGCGGAGACTCCCCGATGGCAGGGATGATTGCTCAGATCAACAGCAGGTTCCATCGCTCCCTAAGAAAAGAGCGAACTCCGGTCGCATTGTACAGCGTCCCTCGCTCGCTATCAAACGACAGAGGGCGCCCAGGAGACTCTCTGGTTTGCCCTATTCTGGACATAAAGGTTGGTTTTTGCCCCAAATTATAGGGTAAACTTCGAGCAGGTCTTCCGCTGCGAACCTTCTCTCCCAGGGGAGGAGCGGCGAAGTGTTTCGGCGGGAAGCGCCCACCGGTTTCACCCGTATCCGACCGACGTTTCCGCGCGGCCGGATCAAAGCAGTGCGGCTCAGGGACCGCACAGGGGGAAAGCATGAACTATAAACGGTTGTGGATCGGGTTGATCCTGGTGATCGTGGCATCATTCGCGGTCCTGGGGTATTACGGCCACGAGATTTATGTGCAGGCGCCGCCCATCCCGGAGAAGGTCGTCGCCGCCAACGGCCAGACCGTCTTCACGAAACAGCAAATCCTCGATGGCCAGAATGTCTGGCAATCCATGGGCGGGCAGGAAGTCGGCACCATCTGGGGACACGGCGCCTATGTCGCCCCCGACTGGTCCGCCGATTGGCTCCATCGGGAAGCCACCTTCATCCTGGACCGCTGGGCGCAAACGGGGTACGGCACCAACTACACCGCGCTGGCTCACCCGGAACAGGCGCAACTGCGGGCGCGCCTCCAGGACGCCATCCGCGCGAACAGTTACAACGCCTCCACGGGAGAGATCACCCTTTTCCCAGAGCGCGTGGAAGCCATTCGTTCCGTCTCCACGCATTACGACGCGCTCTTCGGCGACGATCCCGCGCTCCACAAACTGCGCGACGCCTACGCCATCCCCGACAACTCCATCCCCTCGCTGGAGCGGCGGCAGGCCCTCAACGCCTTCTTCTTCTGGACGGCCTGGGCGTGCGTCACCAACCGGCCCGGTCTCGCCATCACCTACACCAACAACTGGCCGTCGGAGGAGCTGGTGGGTAACGCGCCCACGGGTTCGATGGTCGTCTGGTCCGTCATCAGTTTCGTGCTGCTGCTGGCGGGCGTCGGCGCGCTGTCGTGGTTCTTTGCGGTGCAGCGCCACCGAAACGCGGAGGATCAGTACACGATTCCCGAACGCGATCCGCTGCTGGCCCTCAAGCCGACTCCCTCGATGCAGGCGACCCTCAAGTACTTCTGGGTGGTGGCCCTGCTCATCGTGTTGCAGGTGGTTTTAGGCGCGGTGACGGCGCACTACGGCGTGGAGGGGTCAGCGTTCTACGGGATTCCCCTCGCTAAGTTCATGCCTTACTCGGTGACGCGGACGTGGCACCAGCAGATGGGCATCTTCTGGATCGCAACGGCGTGGCTGGCGACGGGCCTGTTCATGGCGCCCGCCGTCTCCGGCCACGAACCGAAGTTCCAGAAGGCCGGGGTCAACTTCCTCTTCGTCTGCCTGCTCGTCATCGTGGGCGGCTCGATGGCGGGGCAGTGGATGGCGATCCAGCAGAAGCTCGGCTACACCGTCAACTTCTGGTTCGGTCATCAGGGCCTGGAGTATGTGGACCTGGGCCGCTTCTGGCAGATATTCCTGCTGGTCGGCCTGTTCGTCTGGCTGGGGCTGATGGGACGGGCGCTCTGGCCCGCGTTCCGACAGCCTAATGAGAACCGTCATCTGCTGGCCCTCTTCTTTATGTCCTCCACCGCCATCGCCGGTTTCTACGGCGCCGGTCTGATGTGGGGCCAGCACACGAACTACGCGATCACCGAGTACTGGCGCTGGTGGGTCGTTCACCTCTGGGTGGAAGGCTTCTTCGAGGTGTTCGCCACAGTGGTCATCGCCTTCCTGTTCACCCGCATGGGGCTGCTGCGCGTCGCCACAGCGACCTCGGCGGTCCTCTCCTCGACGATCATCTTCCTCACGGGCGGCATCATCGGGACGTTCCACCACCTCTACTTCACCGGCACGCCGACCGCCGTGATGGCGCTGGGGGCGTCGTTCAGCGCGCTGGAAGTGGTGCCTCTCGTCCTCATCGGCTTCGAGGCGTATGAGAATTACAACCTCAGCCGCGAGAAGCAGTGGGTCACCGCTTACCGTTGGCCGATCTACTTCTTCATCTCGGTGGGGGTGTGGAACCTGATCGGGGCGGGCCTGTTCGGGTTCCTCATCAACCCGCCCATCGCGCTGTACTACATGCAGGGCCTCAACACCACAGCGGTGCACGCGCACACGGCCCTGTTCGGGGTGTATGGGATGCTCGGTATTGGCCTGATGCTCTTCTGCCTGAAGGGGCTGGCGACGCATCACGTGTGGCGCACGGGCGTCCTGAGTTTCTCTTTCTGGGCGATCAACATCGGCCTGGCGCTAATGGTGTTGCTCAGCCTGCTGCCCGTCGGCCTCATGCAGACGTGGGCGAGCGTGGAGCACGGCCTCTGGTACGCCCGGAGCGCCGAGTTCATGCAGCAGCCGATCCTCCATCAACTCCGGTGGATGCGCGTCGTGGGAGACACCATCTTCACCATTGGCGTGCTGGCCCTGGGCTGGTTCGTCGTCGGCCTGAAGACCGGCTGGTCCGTGCAGGAAGAGATCTCGCTGCCAGATTTGCGGGACGAGGCGGCGAAGGTCCCGGCCAATCGGCGCTAGACCGCCTGCCACCCACAGCACGAGAAGCCCTCCCGACTCCTTCATCAGACGAAGTCGGGAGGGCTTTTTTTTACCAGTTCAGCGCCTTCAGCAGCTCATACGCGATGACGAAATGGCCGTGAACGTTGGGATGCACCGGCTCGGAGCAGAACGTGTCCACCGGGCGAACCTTCAGCTGGCGCTGAAACGCTTCATGGGTCAGGACGTGCCGCGTCTGATACTCCCCGGCGAGCCGCTTCACCACGTCCAGGTACTCCGGGAGGACCTTCAGGACCTTCGAGCGCCAGCCGTCGCTCGTGTCATCCGTGCTCATGTAAAACGGGTCAATCAGGACGATCTCCGCCTGAGTCCGCTCCCGCGTCAGGTCCAGGATGTCGCGGTAGATCGCCTCGAAGCGAGGCGGCGCGAAATCGGCCCCGCCAAACGTCTGGTGCAGGTCATTGATGCCGATCTTGATCGTCACCCAGTCGGGCTGTTGAACGAGCAGGTCGTCGTGCCACCGATTGCGAAGGTCGCCGACGTTGTTGCCGCCGATGCCTTCGTTGAAGTACGTGATCCGGCGTTCGGGATACTTCACCGTGATCAGGTCTATCGCCTGCCGCACATAGCCGTCGCCGAACGGGTACTGTTGATCGCGCCGACCGCAGTCGGTGATGCTGTCCCCGATAAACACGACGGTTTGGCCGTCCTGAACCATGAAATCCGACAAGAAGCGCCTCCTAAAGGTGAAACAAAGCGAAGCTTTCCAATGAGTGTTCCAGGGTGCGGTCAGGCGCCGAGTTCGCGGACGACGACCTCGCGGATGGCGCCGACAAGTTGATCAATCTCGGCCTGATCGGGGCCTTCCGCCATGATCCGCAGCAGGGCCTCGGTGCCGCTGGGCCGCACGAAGACCCGTCCCCGGCCTTCCAGCGCCGATTCAGCGTGGTGGATCGCCTGGGTGAGGGCGGGGATGCGGTTCCAGCCGTCTTTTTTCGCCACTCGCACGTTCACGAGGATTTGAGGATATTCCTGCACCTGATCGGCCAGTTCCGAAAGTTTCTGCCGCGTCGCCCGCACGATGCCCATGACTTGCATCAGCGTCACGAGGCCGTCGCCGGTCGTGGAGTGCTGCGCGAAAATGATGTGACCGGACTTCTCCCCTCCCAGCGACGCCCCGACGCGCCGCATCTCCTCGCTCACGTACCGATCCCCCACCGCCGCGCGGAGGAATTCGATCTCCTTCGCCTTCAGGGCCAGTTCCAGACCCAGGTTGCTCATCACGGTGCCGACGACGCGGTTGCCGGGCAGGTGGAAGGTCCCTTTCCACTGAAGCGCGCAGATTCCCATGATCCGGTCGCCGTCCACCACGCGGCCCCGGTCGTCGGCGAGGATGGCGCGGTCGCCGTCCCCATCGAAGGCCACACCCGCGTCGGCGCCGGTCTCCCTCACCTTGTCGGCGACGGGTTCGGGGTGCATGGCGCCGCAGCCATCGTTGATGTTGAGGCCGTTGGGGCGGTCATTCATCACGATCACTTCGGCGCCGAGTTCGTTGAGGACTTCCACCGCGACGACGGAGGTGGCCCCGTTGCCGCAGTCCACCACAATCTTCATCCCATCAAGGCGCGCGGGGAGGGTGTGGCGCACCTCCTGGCCATACAGGTGAAGCAGGTCCGGACGCTCGTGGATGCGCCCCACTCCGGCGCCGGTCGGCTGCGGCAGGCCGGAGCGGTCCTCCAGGCGCCGTTCGATTTCGTCCTCCACCGCGTCGGGGAGTTTGTTGCCGTCCGGCCCGAAGAACTTGATCCCGTTTTCCGGCGCGGGATTGTGGCTGGCCGTGACCGCCGCGCCCGCCCCGGCGCCCAGGTAGCGCGACAGGTACGCCACTCCCGGCGTGGGAATAACGCCCACCCGCACCACATCCACGCCGCTGGCGCACAGCCCCGCCGCGAGGGCCGCCTCCAGCATTTCGCCGGACGCGCGGGTGTCCCGCCCGATGAGAACCCGCTCCCGCCGCCCCTGACCCAGCGCCGCGCCCGCCGCACGCCCCAGGTTCAGGGCGAGTTCGGTCGTCAGTTCTGCGTTGGCGAGGCCGCGCACGCCGTCCGTTCCGAAATGCTTACCCACGCGGCGCCTCCGGATTTCCCTGAATCTTGAGAGCGGGAGTCGAGGGCGCGGCGCCCGTGGTGGGATTGGGCGCCAACGCGGGAGAAGGGAGCGACGACGGCTCCGGCGCAGGCGTGACTTCTGAAGGGGGCATGGGACCCTGGATCGGCTCGATTTCGATCATAACGTTGACGGTCTCCGGTTGCAGGACGATGCCCGCCAGTGACTCCAGCGGGACGGCGCGCATGGTGCGCGAGGTTTCGATGTTATCCAGCGGGATGGGGCGCGTGGTGATTCCCACCAGGTTGGACAGCGTGAGGGCCTGCCCCCGCGCCACCACCGAGCGAGGGCGCACCGTGACGCCGGTCACTTTGTAGCGAGGCGGGACGCGGCCCGTGAAGATCGGGTTGGCAATCAAACGTTTACTGGCCAGCTCCACGTGAAGCGGCGATTGCACGCGGGCCTGCTGCGGCTCCACTTCCACGGTTCGCACGGGAGCGCCGCGCGTGTCCAGCGGAACGACCCGCGCCATCTCATCCACCTCGCGGCCTTCCACAAGGGAGCGAGCAGGGATACCGGCCACCACGCGCGCCACGCGATCCACTTCTTTCTTCAGGCCGCTGACCGTGACGAGGCCCGGCGACGCCCTGGGGTTCTCGAAGACGAAGCCGAGCGGGGGCGCGCCGGAGACGATCACCTTCACCGGGACCGATTTAGAGACGCGCGGGGCGAGTTCCACGCTCACCACGCCGGGGTTGACGCGGCAGGAGAGCACATCGGTGTCGCGGTTCATCTCGCACTTCACGCTGAGGCGCTGGCGACCCTCCCGCGTGCCCTTCAGGTCCACCCAGGTGTCCACATCCTCGGCGGTGAGGGAGTCGAGGCGATTGGCCGGGCCTTCCACAATGACGCGAACCTGATTGGCCTTCAGCCGGGGGATGAGGCTGGAGGGGAGGTTGCGGATTTCGATGACATCGGTGATGCTCCGCTGGAGCTGGCCTTCCTCCACATGCACGTAGGCCCACAGCCCCAGCGACAACGCGAGGGCGAGGAGTTTGAACCCCAGGTTGTGTCGCAGCCAGGCCATGCGGGAGAGGGAGAAGCGGAAGGCGGGCCAGCGGCGAACGGATGCGTCGCATGGCGAAAGAGGCGCGCGGGAGGGGTGAGGAGAGGGCGAGAGGGAAGGGGTCCAGCAGGATAACGTTGTGGAAGGGGGGATTGTCACGGCGCGCGCGGATATTGCCGCCCAGTCTCCCGGCGCGACCTCGGCTCCGTTCAGGGGATCAGTCGTTCCCATCGCATGATAACAGAAGCGGCGTGTTAGGCGTTGAGTGTGAGGCCCGGATGTGGTTCAAATTTTTGCAGAAGCAGCGAAGGAGGAGAGGGAGAAGTTTCGGAACCTGCGCCAGGGATGAGGCGCGGGCAATTTCCGCCAGAAGGTAGCATCCAAAGGAAAGATCACGGTCTCCTCCGAGGGAAGAAGACCCGCCAACTGGCGGATCGCTTCCTCGTCCTGAC
>JBBRGS010000035.1:0-25168 GCA_038240635.1 Armatimonadota bacterium | reverse complement strand
GAATGATGGGGCGCGAGCTCACGATCTCCCCAGCCCCTCTCCTGTGGGAGAGGGGTGGCCGAAGGCCGGGGTGAGGTAGGGGGGGATCGCTCAAGGACAGAAGGCTTCGACAGGGCGAGAGTCGGCGAAGGCCGACTTTGTCTGGTCGTTGCAGCGGTTTCAACCGCTCAGACCTCTGAGCCTCCGAGACAGGAACTCCCTGTGTCCGGGCCGCTCCCGCAACATCAGGAGGGTGAGGAAGAGAGGCGTCCGCGCAGGCGGACGCTTAGCCGTAGGTTCCGAGCGAAAGAGTTCAGTCTGCCGCTTGGCGGGGGCGACTTGCCCCCCCTTCTGTCGCTCAGCAGAACCGCTCCGGCTCACTCCTCCCCGGCAAACGATGAACCGCACCGCAAGGTCCCATTCGCTCCGCTACTTCCGCCGGTACCCGACGTAGAGCGGGATGACATAATCGGTTCGGTACACGGAGCCGCGCCGGGGGAAGGCGGTGTTGGGGGCGATCTGCGTCTCCCCGCCGCGTTGTTCCACCACGGCCTTCACAAACGGGCCGCCCAGGTTGGTGAAGAGCGTCGCCGAAGCGTTCGATTGGTCGTTCAGCAGCAGCGGGTTCTGCTTCTCCGGCTCCGGGCGGTTCGTCTGGTTGCAGTAGCCGCCGAGGACCTCCAGGCTACCGCCGTTCTTCACCGTGAACGGATTGGCGCCCATGTTCTCCGTCTTGAATCCGAATATCCAGAGCGTCCCGCCGTTGGCGACGATTTGGCTGCCCTGGCCGTACTCGATATCAATCTGGCGGGCGTAGACGCGCTGGCCGGGGCGGCAGAAGTCGTCGCCGGAGGTGTTGTCGTTCACATTTTCGAGCCAGAGCGTCACCGGCAGCCCCTTCGGGTTGGAGACAGCGCCCCCGGCACAGCGCTGAATGACATCCCGCCGCGAGTCGATTCGGAGGCGCGCGATCATATCCTGAACCAGGATCGGCTCGCGCGACGCCTCCGCTACTACGAACTCTCCGCCCTCCAGCGTGGAGGCCATCCCGTTAATGAATCGCACCGACGCCGGAACCCGGATGTCGCCATTCACCCGGTACCGGCTCTTTTTGAAGCAAATGACCGGCTTCCCCGACGCTATCGCCGCCTGCACGCTCGGATATTCGTCCACGATGGCCCACTGGGTCTCCGGGTTGAACCACGGGACGCGCGGGGTATCCCGAACCGGCAGGCTCAGCGACCGCAACGGCTGGCCGGGAGAGAGCGCCAGAGGCGGAGAGGAGACATACTCCTCAATCCGCGCGCCGGAGACCTCCGCATGGCCCTCCCGAACGAGAGCGTGCCCGTACCCCAGGGTCGCCACGTTGCGCGCGAAGAGGCACTGTTCGTCGCGCCGGGTCATCTCCACGGCGGGGCGCTTCGGTGAGCCGCCCTTCAGCGCGCTGTCCAGGAGGACCGTCTGAACGCCGGAGCCGTCCAGTTTCAGCGCGGTCGCCCCGTGAGCGGACTGATCGGACAGGACGCCCCGCAGGGACATCCCGCCGCCGGTGTGGAGGATGCCCGCCACCTTCTGGTTCTTCAGGGTGAGATATTCAAACGCGGGATCGCCTTCAGGGTTGACCTCATCGAAGATACCAATGTCGAACCCGGCGACGGTCACGTCGGAGTAGTACCCTTGTATGGAGCCGATTTTGAACCAGATGCCGTACCGCCCGGCGCCGTCCTCGCTGCGCGCGGTGAAGTGGCTCAGGTCGGTCTGGTTGGCGCCCTGCATGGTGAGGGCGACAGCGCCGGGGTTCCCCTTGCCAATGGAGATCGTGAAGTTGCGGAGCCAGTTGCCGCCCGGCACGTTGTTGAAGATGGTGTCCGGGTGCTGAAGAGCCATCACGCTCTTCGGCTTTGCGGGATCACCGTAGCCGGGGGAGTGGTCGGCGAGGCGGATGATCGCCTTTCGCCGGTTCTGGCCGATGAAGCGGATGTGATTGATGTCGAACTGGCCGTTCCAGGTGGGAGAGGCGCCGACGGTTTTCCCGCGATAGATCAGGGTGTCCGTCACCTTATAGACGCCGTTCGGGAGATAGAGGTAGTAGCTGTCGGGGTTCCAGCCGCCATGCTTCACGAACTCGCGCTTCAGCAGGTCGTACGCGTCGCGGAAGGCGTCGGTGTCGTCGGTTTGGCCATCTCCCTTCGCCGGGCGCATCCATGGTTCGGGCGGCCGCTTCAGGTTGAGGACGGGACCGCCGTTCTGGACGAGGAGGGATTCCGGGAAGGTGAGGTCGGGGTCCAGTCCGCGATCACCGGGCCGGAAGGACGGCGTTCGCTCCGGGGGCCGGGGAGAGGTGGCGGCGCGCGCGGACCCGCGACGGGTTCCCGCCACGAGCGCGCCCACCGACAGCAGGCTGATGCCGACAGCAACGAGTTTGAAGGATCGGGTCATCTTCACGCCTTTCATCAGAAGCCGAAACGGTAGAGTCTCACTTTCGAGGCGAAGGCGCCGGCGCCCTTGCGCGTCCGGGCGACTGAAGTCGCGGCAACACGAACACAAAGTCGGCCTTCGCCGACTCCCTGCTTACCGAGTCTCACTGTCGCCCCAGTCCGCGCAGGCGGACTTCGCGTTTCTGTTGCAGCGACTTCAGTCGCCCGACACCGAGTTGGAAAGTTCCGTGAAATTGCTCTTTAACATTCCCCGGCCTTTGTACCACAGAGGAGGGTGAGAATGTTCTTCCCGCCTGCTGACGCGCGGGGAGGCCCAGGGTTCGGCGCCGATGGGGGCGTCGGGCAACGACGAGGACGTCTTCCGTACCCCTGAACGGAAGGCGTTTTTTCGTCTTAGGGGGCGCCGCGGCGCCCCCGACTCTTTCCTGAACCCTCATCACTGAACCCCATCCCTTCCGCGACCCCACCGCTTCCGAGCGCCGTTCCCCGCCGACCCACCGGCGCCCCGTCGCTCCCTGACCGAAAGAGAGACGGAATCGTGTCCACCGAAGCGTTCCTGCTCACCTTTGCCGTCGTGCTGGCGGTGGGCCGCATCGGCTCCGAAGTCGCGGAGCGGCTGGGGCAGCCCGCCGTCCTGGGCGAACTCCTCGGCGGCGTGATCATCGGCGTGGGCGCGCTGAGATGGCTCAACCCGTCCGACCCGATCTTCCACACCCTCGCCGAGGTGGGCGTCCTGCTCCTCCTCTTCGAGGTTGGCCTGGAGTGCGACTCCGAAGCCCTGCTCCGCAGCGGGGGTCCGGCGCTCTGGGTGGCCTGCGCGGGAGTCGTCCTGCCGATGGCGCTGGGGTATGGCGTCAGCGTCGCTCTGGGGTTGGCGCCTCTCACGGCGTTGTTTGTGGGCGCGGCGCTCACCGCCACGAGCGTCGGCCTCACCGCCCGCGTCTTCTCCGACCTGGGCCGCCTCCGCTCCCGCGAGGCGACCATCGTCCTGGGCGCGGCGGTCGCGGACGACGTGATCGGGCTGATCCTGCTCGCTGTGGTGGGCGGACTGGCGTCGGCGGCGGGCGCGACGATGGGGAGCGTAGGCAAACTGCTCGCCATCGCGCTCCTGTTCCTCGTGGGCGGCCTGCTCATCGGCGCGAAGGCGGCGCCCATCGTCATGTCTCTCGCCGCCCGGATGCGGAGCCGGGGCGCCATCGGCACGGCGGCGGTCGTCTTCTGCCTGCTCATGGCGACGGCGGCGGGCAAGGCCGAACTCGCGCCCATCGTCGGCGCCTTCGCGGCGGGCCTCGTCCTGGCGCGGACGGAGCACAGCCTCCACATTGAGCGGGCCATCAAGCCGGTGGCCGACCTGTTCATCCCGGTCTTCTTCGTCTGCATGGGCGCCGCCACCGATCTCAGCCGGGTGTCGCCGTTCACCTCGGTGGGCCGCTCCACGCTTCTTCTTGCGTCGCTGCTGCTGATCGTGGCGGTGGTGGGGAAGGTCCTCGGCGGGCTGACCGTGCCGTGCAGAGGCCTGAACCGCTGGGTGGTGGGCGTGGGGATGATCCCGCGCGGCGAGGTGGGCCTCATCTTCGCCAACCTGGGCCTCGCGCATAAAATCCTGAACCCCGCCGAATACGCCGCCGTGGTCGCCGTGGTGCTGGGCACCACGCTGCTCACTCCGCCGTTCCTGCGGCGCCTGCTTTCCTCTCAACCTTCCGCCGAACCGGCGCGCAACTCCGAAGCCGACGCGGAAGAAGACCTCGCTCCCTTCTCCGAAGCGCTTTCGGGCGCCGTTGAAGCCCGTCCGGTCGGCGCGGAAGCCTGACCCAGGACGGCGCTCTCACTCCCGCCGGGCGACCCTGAACATCCCCGGCCATGATTCCACGAAAGGACCCACCTCGATGAGGCGACTCTCCTCTCACGCGCTCCTCGCCGGACTGGCCCTCGCCACCGCCACCGGAGCCGCCCTCGCCACACCGTCAACCAACGTCTGGAACCCCAACACCGACATACAGGCTCCCAAAACGCTTCATCTGGGGGTGGACAACTACTTCTCGGTGAAAAGCAACAAGAACAACTCGGTGGCCTTCCCCACCGACGTCGGCCTTACCTACGGCCTGGGCAGCGGCATCGAGATCGGCATGGACCTGTTCGAGCCGACCTCCAGCCCGGTGCAGTTCAACGCCAAGTGGGGCCTCCCTGAGAAGGGCAAATCCCCCGCCTTCGCCATCGGCATCCAGAACGTCGGCACTTCCCACGCCACCGCCAGCGACATCGCCTACGCCCTCGTCGCCAAAACCTTCCCCTCCTTCGGGCGCATCACCCTGGGCGGCTACACCGGCCGCAAGAGCGTCATCGGGACTCCGAAAAGTGGCGTCATCGCCGCGTATGACCGGCAGTTCACGCCCAAGTGGTGGGGTTCGGTGGATTACGCCAGCGGCGACAACGCTTACGGCGCGCTCTCCGTCGGCGCCGCCTACAAGGTGGCTCCCAACGTCGGCGTCCTCTTCGGCTACGTGATGTTCAACAACAGCTCCATCACCACCAACGACACCTTCACCACGCAGGTGGACATAGACTTCTAGCCCCGGCGTCTTCTTCCCTCCGCCTGCGCCCTTTCACTCCCCTAAAAGCGCCTCGCCACCCCTCCACCGCAGGGTTCCCCCGGGTTCATCGGCGCCGATGAACCGGACAGAGCCGTCCTTTGCTCTGCGGTCAGGCCCCTATTCCCACCGACGTCGCGCCAAGCGCGATCGCTTCGTTTCATCCCATCTTCGTTCCGCGCTCCCATCGCGCGGCCCTTCGGTGAGGAGGAGAACCAGACCGTGACCTGTTTTCGACAACACTCCCTGAGGCGGGCGACCCTGCTGGGACTCGTCCTGCCCCTGCTGGCCCTTCTGATGGTCAGCCTGATACCCGCTCCGGCGCACGCCGCTCCTGGGGACCCCGCCGGGGACAAGACCGGCCTCGCCCGCGACGTGGTCGGCGCCACGCCCAACGCGCCCACCGCTGATGACCTGAAGGCGGGCGGGAAGACCGAGCCGCTGGCCGCCAAACTGGCCGAAATCGAGGGCCAGAACCGGATCGCCATCAACCTCGTCTGGGTCCTCGTCGCCGGCTTCCTTGTCATGTTCATGCAGGTCGGCTTCGCGATGGTGGAGACCGGCTTCACGCGGGCGAAGAACGCCGCGCACACCATCTTCATGAACTTCGGCGTCTACCCGCTCGGCATGTTCGGCTTCTGGCTCGTCGGCTTCGGCCTCATGTTCGGCGCGATGGGGGTGGCGTCCATCGGCGGCACGCCCACGCTGTCGGCGGACCATGAGGTGAGCATCACCCTGTTCGGCAAGACGATGGGCCTCTTCTCCCACAACGGCTTCATGCTGCTGGGCAACTACGACGTGGGGGTGTACGCGCTCTTCCTGTTCCAGATGGTCTTCATGGACACGGCGGTCACGATCCCCACCGGGGCCATGGCCGAGCGGTGGAAGACCAGCGCGTTCATCGTCTACGCCTTCTTCATGTCGTGCCTCCTCTACCCGATGTTCGGCAACTGGGCGTGGGGCGGCGGCTGGCTCTCGCAGCTCGGCGTCAACTTCGGCCTGGGCAACGGCTATGTGGACTTCGCGGGCAGCGGCGTCGTTCACGCGATTGGCGGCCTGTGCGGCCTGGCGGGCGCGATGGTGCTCGGCGCCCGGATCGGCAAATACAACAAGGATGGCAGCGTCAGCCCGATCCCCGGCCACCACATCCCCATGGCGATCATCGGCACGCTCATCCTCGCCTTCGGCTGGTTCGGCTTCAACCCTGGCAGCACCCTGGCGGCGTCGGGCGGCGGCGCGTTGCGGATCGGCATCGTGGCGACCGTCACCATGCTGGCCGGAACCGCCGGAGCGCTCACCTCCTGGATTTACATGCAAATGCGGTACGGCAAGCCGGACCCCACGATGATCTGCAACGGTCTGCTCGCCGGACTCGTCGCCATCACCGCGCCGAGTGGCTTTGTCAACGCGACCGACGCCATGATCATCGGCGGCATCGCGGGCGTGCTGGTCTGCCTCTCCATCTCCTTCTGGGACAAGTTGCGGATTGACGACCCGGTCGGCGCGATCTCGGTTCACGGCGTCTGCGGCATTTGGGGCGTCCTGGCGGTGGGCCTCTTCGCCGATGGCACCTGGGCGGGCAGTTCGGGCTGGAACGGCGTGGCGGGCCGCGCGGTCACGGGCCTGTTCCACGGCGGCGGCATGAGTCAGCTGATGGCTCAGCTCGTCGGCTGCGCGACGCTGGTGGTCTGGGCGTTCGGCCTTTCCTTCATCTTCTTCAAGATTCAGAACAAAGTGCAGGGGATGCGGGTCAGCCCGGAAGTCGAAATGCAGGGGCTGGACCTGCCGGAGCTCGGCGTGCTGGCTTACCCGGCGTTTGCGATGGACCACGGCGCGACCGGCGAAGGCTCCCACATCTCGGTTCCCTCGATGGAACGTCCCCGCCCCGTCGAACCCGTTCGCAAGGGTTAATCCTTCGCCACAGGCATAAACTCCGCCTTCTTCCTCTCCCTGGGAGGGGGCGGAACGCCTCTCTTCATTAGCAGGCCGCGACCTCGAAACGCGGCGCAGCCCACTCAACCGGCCCAGTTGGAGGTATCCCGGCCATGATGAAAATCGAAGCGATTGTCCGCCCGGAGCGGATGGAGGACGTGAAGGAAGCCCTCGATGAGATCGGGGTGGTCGGCATCACCGTGATCGAAGTGCGCGGCCACGGCAAGCAGCGCGGCTACACGCAGCGGTATCGCGGGGCGGAGTACGCTGTCACGCTGCTCCCCAAGATCAAGATCGAGACGATTGTGGACGACGACCGCGTGGATGAAGTCGTGAACATCATCTGCAACGCCGCCCGCACCGGCGAAGTGGGCGACGGCAAGGTGTTCGTGCTGCCGGTTGCGGATGCCATTCGTGTGCGAACCGGGGAGAGCGGACGGGCCGCCGTACTGTAAAGGCCATGGGAGGGAGGTTGGATGCGTTCGTTCCCCACCAGTGTGGCAGGCTTCCCCACCCTCCCCCGGCTTCCCCTACTCATGAGGAGCGGTCCCGCCTCCCGGAGCTGACGCTCTTTTCCGTGGTGTCTAGTTCCAAGTTACAACACACTTGATTAGGACTTACGCAGTTGAGCACGGAATCTGAGGTTAAATTGCAGGTTTTTGTGCGTGAGACACTCTCCATCTGCGTAAGTCCTATTGATAAGTCTTTCACTAACCGATACCATAAGGGTGTTCCACTCCACTTGTAATAAACAGGCCATATTGAGACTTCCCCCTCCTGACCAATCTTGCCTTAACTAATGGTTGTTTTCAACAAAGGATTGAATGATGTATGCTAAATTTTATGGTCCACTAGCATTGGGCTTTTTGCTATTAAGCAGTATCGTTTGGCTACCCTCCGTAAAGGCTGATACGGAGTATACCCATTATTGGGCTAATGGGGAAGATCACTTGGACGCGAAGGAAGTTAGTATCCCGTCTTTTCCAATGGATCCACAACAAATCCAGAAATTGAGCAAAGACCTCGCTCCTCTGTATAGTCCCCCGAAACTTATCGGTCTATCGGAGAATGATATTACAACGGCATCGTCTGGGCAATTCTCAGACGTCATCATTGTTTTAAAGTTTCAACCTCCCGCTAATTTACTTGATATTGCCAATCCTGAATTAATGAACCTACAACGGGAGACTGAATTAGCCGCCAATCGAGAATCACAATCCCGCGTACGTGAAATCATTAGTCTTTATGGAGGGAAAATTCTATATGAATATGCTATACTTAATGCAATTTCGGTTCATATTCCTACAAGAGTTTTAGCTCTCCTGGAGAATATGGATGAAGTATTTTTTATTGAGTCAAGTTATGCCGAAGGAGGAGATGGAGCGGTAAATCATGATGGCGCAACAGCCCCTATTCACTTTAACGCCGCTCATTTTCCTTCACCCTCGGATGCGGCCAAAGGAACAGGGAGAACTATTGCTATTGTGGATAGTGGAATGTACGAATCCCATATGGATTTAGATGGGACTACCCCAGGTTCCAAAGTCGTGTACCATAAAGTTTTTGACTCTGTAAATCCCGGCAGCACGGATTATACTCCTACATCTCAAGGAGATCATGGAACACCGGTCATCGGTGTTGCTGCTGGGAATTATTCCAACGCGAGCTTTAATCCTAATCCCTACAGGGGGATGGCTCCGATGGCTAAAGTCTTCAATATCAAGTATAATAACCTCTCGACCAACATGAACCGATTTAGTGATTTTACGCAGGCCTTGGATGATGTCTATGGCTCAAAAGGAATAGCGGGATCATCCTATACGGCTGATATGTTGAATGTATCTCAGCAATATAAAACGTTCAATGATAACTCCAACAATTACCATCCTAATGGGTATTCCACCGCAGCACTGGCGTTAGATAGAGTCTTTGAGCATAACATTCTTCCTGTCGTCATCTCTGGGAACTTCGGCATTCCGACGCAAGGTGAATACACGCTGGCTACCCCCGGCGATGCCAGAAAAGTTCTCACCGTGGGAGCGGTCGATCCGGGGAATCTTACTCGGAAAGATTATAGCGGCTTCGGTCCAACAACCGATGCCAGTCAACGGGTAAAACCGGAAATTATGGCTCCGACAGATATTATAGCCCCAATTGGCCCAAATACCTACGATTATGCTGGAGCCACAGGCACCAGCATAGCCGCACCTGTGGTCGCGGGCATCGCTGCGGTGATGAAGCAGTGGTGGTCATCTCCGAGTTTTCCTCTGGGCAATCTCCTGTGCTACATGATCCATCAAGGAAGAAGTAACTCCGTAGACCCCTTAGGAAAAACGGGTCTTGGAGTCATTGATTCGGATTATTTCTTCCAGCATGTCGGAAGTGAGAATGGCTACGTCGGAAGTGTTGCTTCAGGCCAAGTCAAAGCTCATGGCTTTACAACAACCACTCTTACAGGAACAAACAGGCTCATAGTTACCATATGGTGGCCTGAGCGTCGAGACACCGGAAGCATCTATCATCAATCCGCAATAGGTTTGGAAATCAGAGATGCCAACAACAATCTCCTGGTATCCGACTATAGAAATACAGGAAACTTTGCACGAGCAGTTCTCACAACCCCTGCGTCAAATCAAACCTATAAAATCAACGTGCTTGGAACCCGGATTGATACCATCAATGTAGATCCCACCAATATAGATCCCGGTAGCGGAGTTGCTTTGCCCAGTGAACAACGTTACTATCTCTGGACTTCTGTGGTTCCAAATCATAATTAAAGTGCAGCAAGGTTCGATTATTCACATACGAAGGGGAGTAAAATGTTTGTCATGAAAAATCACCAGAATCTTCTTCAGTTGATATTGCTTTCAGTGCTTACCCTCTTTTTGGGCGTAGTTCTTTACGGCTGCGGAGGAAATGACGCCCCTGGAAGAACTACAGTCCTACCCTTCCGGGTCCTGGATGAAGGTCCGTATAGTGATTTTCAACAAGAAACCCAACAAATCATCACCAATGAGAGCGAGTGGACTGCGTTATGGCAAAGTCTAAAATCCGACTTCGTCTTACCTGGATCGCCCCTTCCGCCAACGCCTGCCATAGACTTTACCAGGCAAACGGTTATTGCCGTATTTATGGGTTATCAGGTTTCTCAGAGTATAATATCTGTTTCCAACATTGAAGAAAAGACTGATGAAGTCGTCGTAAATGTTCTTGAGGAGCCTAATAGCGGCACTGGAGGGATCATAACGCATCCTTACCAAGTCATTGCCATACCCCGAACGGATAAGCTCATTCGGTTTCAAGTGCAAACGAAATGAATTTACGCCTCCTCCCCGCCTCACTTTGGCTTCCGATCATTTGAGGGACAAATTCGTTCATCAATAGTGCCCAGTCCGAAGTCCACTTCAGTGTGAAGGCTTGGGATGAGGTTGTGCCGGGCGGAGGGAATGAAGGGGGAGAAACACACCTGGGGATGCTCAGAGGCCAGGCCGCTCTGCGGCACCATGTTTGAGTGTGTTTTCCGGTGAACAAGGGAAGAGGAACTCAGCCAGGCGAAGCCTCCCGGTTGCGACCGGGAGGCTTCGCCTTCGCCCCTTCCGTCCCCTGCGTCCCCTGCTCCTCATCCCGATCCTGGACTTCCGCGAGACTGACTTCGCGGCGGAGACCCCCCTCAGATGATGAAGATAGAAGCGATTGTCCGCTCCGAACGGCTGGAGGACGTGAAAGCGGCCCTGGACGAGATCGGCGTGGTGGGCATCACGGTGATTGAAGTGCGCGGCCACGGCAAGCAGCGCGGCTACACCCAGCGGTATCGGGGCGCGGAGTATGCGGTCACGCTCCTGCCCAAAGTCAAGATAGAAATTGTCGTGGATGACGACCGGGTGGACGAGGTGGTGACCCTCATCTGTAACGCCGCCCGCACCGGCGAAGTGGGCGACGGCAAGGTGTTCGTCCTCCCCGTCGCCGACGCGATCCGGGTGCGAACCGGGGAGAGCGGACGCGCCGCCGTGGTATAATTCGCTTGCGCCATAGAGTCCTCACTGCTCCGGTAGACTCACTGTTTTCGCCCCCCTCGGCTTCGGCGGAGGGGGGTTTGCGCGCCGGAGGAGGCCGGATCGGGCAGGTGATGCCGCCACAGAGTGAACTCCTTGGCTCGGCAGTGGCGCTTACTCTATCGCTTACTTCGATAAGAACAAGCCTCTGCCAAAACGCCTCGTGTCCTCCTCAAAGCAGGCAGGATCGGGCAGAATCACGAAGTGACAATGAGAGGGTCCCGCCGCGCCATTTCCGCCCCATCGCACTGTATCGTCCCGCCGCCCCGATCCCACAGTCCCTCCCTGGAGCGCCCCTGATGCCGTCTGACCCTGAAGCCGCCTCCCCTGCGGAGGATTGGGAAGCCCGAACCGACGCCGCCATCGCCCGGTATCAGAAGTATGTGAACCCCGGCCTCGCCAACCTGATGAAATTTGGCGGCTTCGGCGCCCTCGAATACTCCGCCGAAGGCAGCCTCATCCGGGACGCCTTCGGCAACGAGTACGTGGACTGCCTCGGCGGCTACGGCGTCTTCTCCCTCGGCCACCGGCACCCCAAAGTCATCGCCGCCGTGAAGGACCAGCTGGACCGGCTGCCGCTCTCGCCGAGAGTCTTCTTCTCGGAGCCGTTCGCCCTCCTCGCCGAGGAACTCGCGCGCATCACCCCTGGCGACCTCCAGTACTCCTTCTTCTGCCACAGCGGCACGGAGGCGGTGGAAGGCGCCCTGAAACTCGCGCGGGCGGCGTCGGGCAGGCCCGGCGTGCTGGCGGCCCAGGCGGGCTTCCACGGCAAAACGCTCGGCGCCCTGAGCGCGTGTGGCCGCGACGTGTTCCGCGAGCGGTTCGAGCCGCTGCTGAGTTACTTCGTGCGCGTGCCGTTTGGCGACGCCGACGCTCTGGCCGCCGCCATCACGCCGGACATCGGGGCCGTGCTGCTGGAGCCGATCCAGGGCGAGGGCGGGGTCATCATTCCGCCGCCGGGCTACCTCACCGCCGTCCGCGAGGTGTGCGACCGTCACGATCTCCTCTTCATCGCCGACGAGGTGCAGACCGGGCTGGGCCGCACCGGCAAAATGTTCGGCGTGGACTGGGACGGCGTGGCGCCCGACATCATGTGCCTCGCCAAGGCGCTGGGCGGCGGCGTGGAGTCGCTCGGCGCCTTCATGGGGACGCCCGCGACGTGGGAGAAGCTGTTCGGCGAGAACCCGGCGATGCACACCACCAGCGTGGCGAGCGTGCTGGCGGCGCGGGCCGGGCTGGCCGCCCTCGAAGTCACTCAGGAGGAACGGCTGCCCGAACGCGCGGCGGAACTGGGCGCCTGGGCGCTGGAACGGCTGGAGACGATCCGGGCCGCGCACCCGATGAGCGTGAAGGAGGTCCGGGGCAAGGGGCTGCTCATCGGGGTGGAGATGGCGCACCGGGACATCGCGCTGCTGGTGATCGGCGCGCTGGCGATGCGCGGCGTCGTGGTGGCGTACGCCTTCAACAACCCGCATGTGATGCGGATCGAGCCGCCGCTCAACATCCCGCGCGACCTGCTGGAACGGGCGCTGAACGCGGTGGAAGACGCCCTCACCGAAGCCGAAGCCATGCTCGAAGGCATCACCGAGTGAACCGCAGCGCGGGCAGCTGTTCCCGTCCCTCATCCGCATGAAGGAGAACCATGGCCGTTGTCACGAGTTCCGTCACCATCCACGCGCCGGTGGATCACGTCATGGCGCTGGCGAAAGATATAGAGAAGTTTCCTCAATTCATGAATGAGGTGCAATCGGTGGAAATCCTGGAGCGCGGCCCCGGCGGGCGCGTGATCAGCCGGTGGCGCGCCGCCCTCCCCGAACTCCGCCTCAAAGTGAAGTGGACCGAAGAGGACCTTTGGGACGACGCGGCGCGCACCTGCGCCTTCCACCAGATCGAAGGCGACTACGGCAAACTCGAAGGCCTGTGGACCTTCACGCCGACGGGGCCGGACGAGCGCGAGACCCGGTTCGACTCCCGGCTGGAGATCGAATACGACGTGCCGCTCATCGGGCCGCTGCTCAAGGGCGTCATCGCCAAAAAGGCGAAGGAGAACCTCGACGCCACGCTGGCCGCGATACAGCGCCGCGCCGAGGATGCCGAATCGCGGGAGCCGTAGCCCCGCCGATCCCGCCGAACGATGCTCTTCCCGTCAGTCGTTCGCTGGCTGCGGATACGGGACCTCGTAGTCCCCCGTCACGGTAAAGGTGTGACGGTACTCGCCGTCCGCGCAGGTGTAGCGGAAGTAGAGGCGGTCGGGGTCGTACGCCTTTCCGTTGGGCAGGGCGGGCAGGCGGCACTGGAACAGCCCGGTTTTGCGGGATTGCAGTCGCACCGTCCCGCTCCAGATCGGCTTTGCCGGTTTGGCCGCTCCGGCCTTTGAACCGGGGAAGGGGGAGTCGTAGCGCAGTTCCACCGTCTGCGTCTCGCCGGGATCGAGGTAAGGGTTCGTCATCGCCAGCGCGAGGTAGCGGCCGTTGATCACGCCCCGGATGATCGGGTGGTCCCGGTTCCAGATGTCGTAGTGGCGCACGGGCCGCACGAAGGAGTAGTCGCCCTCAAAGAGGCGGTTGAGCTGCGAGACGCGGTGCATCCCCTTGACGATGTATTCGATGTCGCCTAACGTTTCGGATATCTCCATATTGCCGTCGGGACCGGCGCCCAGCGGGCCGGTGTAGAGGCGGGAGTCCCAGAAGTACAGCCCCTCCAGCCCCATCATGAAGGTGTAGATGGGGGCCGCCTCCGCGAGGTACGGGTTCACGGGCCGGGAGCCGAGTTGGCCGGTCTTCCCCCACGTCTCCTGATTGCCGGGGCGCAGCGCGGGGATCATCCCCTTGCCAGGCGGGAGCGTGCCATGGGTTTTGTAGTACTTGCCGCCGTTCAGCCAGTACAGCGCGTTTTCCCCCTTGCCGAGGAACGCCTTCAGGAAGGCCGGGCCGGTCTCCGCGTCCTCGTAGCCGACCTTCGTGGGCGTGACGTACACCGTCTCCTCGAACAGGTCCTGCCGGATTTTGCGCCGCCCGGTTTCGTCCAAAGCGTACTTCCCCGCCGCGTCCTTCTCGTACATCGAGACGGTCTGCGGGAAGAGGGTGTGGTAGTAGAAGTCCTTGTGGAAGAAGTCTACCTGGCGCGCGTACTCCGTGGCGGTGTAGTCCACGCGGTCGCCCGATTTGAACCATGAAGCGAGCGCAGGGAGTTCATCGGCGGCGTATCGGCCTGTTTGGGGATTGGGTTTGCCTTCCTCCCGGTTTATGAAGAGGGCGTCGCCGGGGGCCTTGGAGCCGTAGTGCCAGATTTTGAACACGCGGCCCCGCTCGGCGGCGCGGGCGCGGGCGCCTCGGTAGTAGTGGCCCACAAAGTCGCCCCACGCCTGAGTGTAGGCGTCCTGAAGGCGTGCCTGCGTGTCGGGACGGTCGGCTTTGGGGTCGCCGTCGGCCAGTTTGCGAATCGCTTCAGGAAGGGCTTCGGGGTGTTCGCGGAGCATCTTCACGGCGATGGTGGGCCACATCTGTTCCTCGTCGAAGCCGTATATTCCGGCGTCGTACGGGGCGTAGCCGCCCGCGCCCCACGACTCGTAGCAGGTCCAGCCGAGTTTGAACGCGTTCTCCGGCGAGACGAACGCGCTGCGGTAATCGGCGTACGCCTTCAGGTCGGCGTACCGCTTCGGGTCCTCCTTGAACCATTTCTCGATGAACATCACCTGAAGGTCCGGCGTATGGAACCAGGCGCGCTGGCGGAGGGGGAGATTGTCCTGGGCGGAGTGAATCGTCTCCATCACGGTGAAGCCCCGATCCAACGGGCCGCCGAACTTCGATTCATCGGTGAAGCGACGCGAGTTCCAGACGGTGATGAAGCGCGGCGGCAGGTGGAACGGCGGGAATCGCTCAAAATTGATGGCGTTGTACGCGTGCTGCGCCTCGAACGGGTAATCGTTGTCGCGCAGGACGGGCGTCTCGTTCAGGCCGCGCCACTCCACCGGCCTGGACCCCGTGATTGGGTGGCCCTGGGTGTCTCGCTTCCCTACGGTGAAGCGGGTGTTGCGCGGGGGCGGCGAAGGGTTCACGAAGTCGAAGGTAATCGCGGATCGGGAGGCGACCTTGCCCTCTTTGGACGCCTCCACCATGAGGTAGTAGCGGCCCACCTGCGGCGGAAAGGCGTACTGTTCGGCGAAGATGCGATACCAGTGGCGCTCGGAGGGGTCGGGGTTACTCACCTTCTCCGGCCCCCAGCCGATGCGGTCGAAGCTGTCGGTGGAGACCCCTTCGCAGCGGACGGTGTCGTGCGGGACGGGGATGCGAAACAGGACGTGCAGCCCCTTCGGCAGCTCCGTGACGGAGATGCGCGCGCCGTTGGGCAGCGGCATGAGGCGCTTCCGCTCGCTCGGCGCGCCCCACCGCCACAGTTCAAACTCGGCGGGGGGACCCACGGCCTTCACCGTCGGGAACGGGGCTTTCATCCCCACATTGGGGACGCCCACCACCCCTGAAACGGCGGCTGATGAAGTTGGCGCGGACGCCTCGCCCCTCGCCGCGATGAAAACGCTCAGGCACAGAAAACCGACCAGTATCCCCCTCCGTTGCATGTCCGCTCCTCTCGCGACGCCTGCGCTGAATGACTCTTGCTTCATCATTCCCGCCGCCTACCCCACATCCTTGCGGAAACGCGCCAAAGAGACGCTCAGGAGGATTACCGTGATAAGGAGCAGGGCCATGAGGCTCGACCACAGGTCCGCCAGCCCGGCGCCGCGCACCACGATGCCGCGCAGGATGATGAGGAACCATGTCACGGGGAACACGTCGCTGGCGAGGTACAGGACGCCGGGCATCGTCTCGCGGGGAAAGACGAACCCGGTCATCAGGATGGAGGGCAGCGTTACCAGCAGCGTGAGTTGCAGCGCCTGCGCCTGATTGCGCGCCACCGTGCTGATGAGCAGCCCCATCGAAAGGGCCGCCACGATGAACGGCAGCGACAGCAGCATGAGCAGGGCCACGCTGCCCGCCACGCGTACCTCGAACACCAGATACCCCAGCGCGAGGACCATCCCCATCTCGATGAACGCCAGCGCGGCGTACGGCGTCAGCTTCCCCAGCATGAGGCCCAGCTTCCCCACCGGACTCACCATCAGCTGCTCCAGCGTGCCGGTTTCGCGCTCCCGCACGAGGCTGAAACTCGTCAGTGTCACCGTCACGAGCTGAAGGATCACTCCGATGAGGCCGGGAATCATAAACACCTGTGACCGCATCTGCGGGTTGTACACCATGTTGATACGGGCGTCCACGCCGCCGGGGGCTGGAGACCGGCTTCCGGAGGCGGTTGTCGATGCGGCGGAACTCCCGGAGGTCATGATGGCGAGGCGGGCGCGGGTCGCCACCTGATTGTCCGAGCCGTCTATCAGGACGCCGACCTGCGGGCGGTCGCCGGGGACGCTGCGCCGAGCAAAATCGGGCGGGATGAGGAGGGTGACATTGACGGCCCCGCGCCGCATCGCCGCTTCCGCTTCGTCCACAGAGGTCGGGAAGAGGACCATGTCCAGGTACTGGGTGTTCCGCAGGCTGTCGAGATAAGCGCGACTCTCGCGGCTGCGGTCCATGTCCACGACGGCCGTTTTGATGTGGCGCACGTCGAAGTCTATGGCGAACCCGAACAGGGTGAGTTGGATGATCGGGATGAGCAGCGCGATAACGAGCGTGGTGGGGTCCCGCAGCAGATGCAGCGCCTCCTTGCGGACAATAGCGCCGTAGCCGTTCATGGAGTTGAGGGAGCTCATGGCGGGGGTTCCCCTTTCGCCTGGTGGCGGGTGAGGGCCACGAACACGTCCTCCAGCGACGGCTCGATGTCGCGCACGGCCAAGTCGTCCAGACCGGCGTTGGTGAGGGCGCGCCGAACCTCATCATCGCTGACGCCGCGCTTCAGCAGCAGATGCGTCTCCGCCTCCACCAGGGTGGCGTCCAGCGTGAACGGCTGCCTCATCAGGGTGGCCAGGGCGACCGGCGGGCGGGAGGAGGCCACCGCCACCCGACGCGCGCCCTCCGGCGTCACTTCCGGCAGGGCTTTGAGCTCGGCGGGCGTCCCCAGGACCATCAGGCGGGCCATGTTGATGTAGGCGATGCGATCGCACCGCTCGGCCTCGTCCATGTAGTGGGTCGTCACGAAGAGCGTCTTCCCCTCGCCCGCCAGTTGGAAAAGGAGGTCCCACAGGTCGCGGCGCGCCACGGGATCTATCCCGGCGGTTGGCTCGTCGAGGAAGAGGACTTCCGGTTCGTGGAGGAGAGCGGTGGCCAGCGCGAGCCGTTGCTTCCAGCCGCCTGAGAGGAGGCCGCTGCGCCGATGGAGGTACGCCTCCAGCCCAACCAGAGCGATGACTTCCCGCTTCCGCCGCGCGAGGGCGTCGCCCCGCAGGCTGTAGACTCCGCCGAAGAAGGTGAGGTTCTCCTCCGCCGTCAGGTCCCGGTACAGGCTGAACGACTGATTCATGTAGCCGATGGAGCGCTTGACGGCCTCGCTCTCCCGCACGATGTCGTGGCCGTTCACAGTGGCGTCGCCGGAGGTGGGGCGCAGCAGGCCGCACAGCATCCGGATACAGGTGCTTTTCCCGCTGCCGTTGGGGCCGAGGAAGCCGAAGATGGTCCCCTTCGGCACGTCGAAGGTGAGGCTGTCCACCGCCGTGAAGTCGCCAAATCGCTTCGTGAGGCCGCGCAGTTCGATGGCGTGCGGCGCTTCGTGGGCGGCCTCCTTACCCTGGGCGGCGGGAGCGGACGCGCTCATGGCCGGTCGCCGGGCGGGATAACGGAGGCGTACATCCCGGCCTGGATGCGCGGATCCGGGCGTGTCATTCGCAGCCGCACCGCGAAGACCTGCCGCCCGCGCTCGTCGGGGGTTTGCAGGTTGGCCGGAGTGAACTCGCCGCGCGACGCCACACTCTCCACGCGGGCGGGGACGGGTTCGGGGACGCCATCCACCCGCAGTGTGACCATCGTCCCCACGCCGTAGCGCGCCAGGCGCCCCTCCGGGACGTACACCCGAATCCAGAGGTCGCGCGGGTTGGCCATCCGCAGGAGGGGCGCGCCGGCGCTCACGAGGTCCCCGACGGCGACGAGGAGGCGCTCCACTTCGCCGGTGAAGGGCGCCCGCACGGTTCGCTCCTCCAGCGTGAGTTGGGAGCCTTTGGCGGTGGCCGCCGCCGCATCGGATGCCGCTTTCGCCTGATGGATCGCTTCGGCGCGGCTGCCCCGGCGGAGTTGATCCCGCATCGCCCGCGCTTCCTCCACGCGCGCCTGCGCCGCCCGAATCTCTTCAGGGCGGGACCCGGCGAGCAGCAGGCGGACATTCTGCCGGGCCGCTTCCGCCTCCGCCCGCGCCGCCGCGAGGTCTTCCCGCCGTGCGCCCGCCCGCACGAGGTTCAGTTTGGCCAGCGCCTCTTCGTGAGCCTGACGCGCCTGCTCCAGTTCCTCGCGTGGGGTTCCGGCCTGAAGCCGCCGCACGGCCTCCTCGGTTTCCTTCAGCGCCGCCGCCTCCTGGTCGAGGGCCGCCCGCGCATGATCGAGGGTTTGTCGGCTCACCGCGCCCTGGCGATACAACTCCTGTGTCCGCATCGCGTCCTGGCGCGCCCGATTCGCCCCTGCGCGGGCCGCTTCGACGCGAGCCTGGGCCTGGGCGCGTTCCTCAGTCGTGGCGCCTCTCTGAGCCGCCTTCAGTTTCGCAAAGGCGATTCGTTCCGCCGCGCGGGCCGCCGCCACTTCCTGGGGCCGGGCGCCGTTCGCCAGTTTGCTCGCCTGAGCCTCGGCGGCGCGCGCTTTGGCCCGCGCGACGGCGATCTCCGGGGGACGCGCCCCGGCCTTCAGGCGAGCGAGGTTCGCTTCCGCCTCCGCGACGGCGGCCTCCTGGCGGCGAATCTCCTCCGGGCGCGGGCCGCGCGTCACTTCCAACAATTGGGCCTGCGCCTGCCGGGCCTGCGCCTGTCGCGCCTCTGTCTCCGCGCGGTTCGGTTGCGCCTCCAGCTTGATGAGAGGGCGACCCGCGTTCACCGTGTCGCCTTCCCGCGCCAGGAGTTGAGTGACGCGGCCCCCCATCCGCGATGCGACCTCCGTGGGCTGATTCTCGAAGAAGCCGGACAGGGAGTCCCGCGTCTGTGCGCGCCGACTGTCCAGGACCCAGCCGCCGATCCCCAGCGCGGCCACCACCGCCACCGGGATCAAGAGTCGGGGATTAAACCTGGACATACTTCGACCTTTCAGCGCCTCATTGCGGCTTCGGGTATCCGTTCATTGCGGCTTCCAGCGAATGACCAGCGGCTCCAGCAGTTTCAGATAGAGGGCCGCCCGCGCGTCGTAGTACCAGACCCACGGTTGATCGCTCCAGCCGCGCAGGTGACGCCGCCGGATCACTTTGCTCTCCGCCATGCCGACCTCCCGCTGCGAACAGGTCTTGCTGTCGGCCTGAAAACGCCAGTCGGCCATCACTTCGCGGAAGTAGAGCGGCTTTACGGCCTCGCCCATCCGGAGCCAGAGATCGTAATCGAGCGCGAGGCGGATGGAGGGGTCAATCCCGTTCACGTCCTCAAACAAGCTCCGCCGCATGAAGACCGTCGGCTGAATGATGTAGCTCCAGCCGGTGCGGACGAGCTGGCGATAGTTGAAAGGGCCGAGGCTCCAGGTGCGGAGGACGCGCCCCTGTTCGTCCACGACGTGGCAATCGCCGTGGATGAAGTTGATGTCGGGCCGCTCGGCGAACGTCCGCATGACTTTCTCGAAGACGCCGGGGGCGTAGGTGTCATCGGAGTTGATCCAGCCGAGTATCTCGCCGGTGGAGCGCGCGACTCCCTTGTTCACGGCGTCGCCCTGGCCCTTGTCCGGCTCGGAGGTCCAGTGAAGGCGACCTTCGTAGCGTCGGAGGATGTCGGTCGTGGCGTCGGTGGAGCCGCCGTCCACCACGTGATAATCGAGGTCCGGCCAGCCCTGCGCGAAGACGCTTTCAATCGTCTGCTCGATAAAATGGCCCTGATTGTAAGAGGGCGTGACGACGCTCAGGCGCACGGGCGGACTTCCTCGGAGGCGATGGGGCGGGGCGCAGAGGAACGCGAGAGCAGGGAGAGCGCCGCGTTCATCACGGCGTCCACGGTGATCGTCTCCATGCAGTGGCGCCGGGGGACCGCGCACGTCTTCTGATCGCAGCGCGGTGAGCAGGGCCGCGTGGAGGTGACGACGCGGCAATGGTCCCCCCACGGACGATAGTAACGCGAATCGGTGGGGCCGAACAGCGCCACCACCGGGCAGCCGACGGCGGCGGCGATGTGCGCCGGGCCGGAGTCGTTGCCGACGAAGAGGCGACATTGGGCGAGAACCGCCGCCGTTTGCGGCAGAGTCGCCTCCCCGGCCAGGACGAGCGCCGGGCGCGGGAGGGCGGCGGAGAAGGCCTCAGCCTGGTCGCGGTCTTCCGGGCCGCCAAGGAGGAGGAGGGTGGCGCAGGCGTCGGTTTGGAGGTGGGTGGCGACCGCTTCGTACCGTTCGGGCGGCCAGAGTTTGGCGGGCCGGGTGGCGCCCATGTGCATCGCCACGAGCGGAGGCGCCTCTTCCACGCCATCCGCATGAGATGCGCCATAGCCATGCGCGGCCAGCCATTCGTTGGCGAAGGCGTGATGGTCGGGCCGCAGGGGCAGCGTCGGCTCCGGGTGGGGCAGGGGGGCGCCGAGGGCCTCGGCCATGCGGGCGACCCCCTCCACGGGGCGGAGGCCGCGCGCGTTCACCGCGTGGGTGAGCATATAGTCAAAACCCGCGTAGGTGAAGCCGTAGCGCCGGGGCGCCTGAATGAGGCGGAGGAGCAGAACGTATCGAGCGTCGCCGCGCGCGTCCACCACGGCGTTGTAGCGGCGTTCGCTCAACCGTTCAGCCAGCGATCGAATCTCCGAGAGGGACGATTCGTGTTCCCAGAACATGATCTCGTTGAGGATGTCGGAGAACAACTCGGCGAAGGGGCCGGACGAGGGGCGGCAGAGGAGATCGAGGGTCGCGTTCGGATACGCGCGGCGCAGGGCGGGAAAGAGTGGCGTCGTCATCACGAAGTCGCCGATGGCGTCGGCGCGAACGATCAGGATGCGGGGCGCAGGTCCGAGCGGCGGCGGGCGGCGGCGAAGGCGGGCGAGCGGCCACCCGACGGGTTCGCCCAGAGCGTGGAGCGCCGCCATCAAGGCCCGCTTGTGCGACTCCGCCATTTTGGGGTTGTGCGTGATCTGTCGGAGGGTGTCAAACATAGGGAGCGGGCGATAAGGCTGTCCAGCAAAGGCCGTCCAGCAAAGGCCGTCCAGCAGCGGTCGTGGAGGCGAATATGGCGATGAGCGTGATGTGATCCCTTTCAAGGGTTCGGCGTTCACTCTCCTCTTTCCCGTTTCCCGGTTCGTCCGTTCGTCAGAGGGAGCGGGGATGATTCATAATGGCAGAAACCGTCGGATGATGCCGGCCTGATCGTTCTGGCAGGAGTGTTATAAAGCGCATGCCTCTGAATTCCGCCACCCACCTGGCTACTCCGGCTCCTTCTTCCGCCGTGGAGGATGCGCGTCAACAGGCCCTCATCGGCAACCTTCAATCGGAATTTGCGCGGGAAGTCATGCCGAAATTTCGGTGCCCCGCCTGCCGCACGCCGTTTCAAACCCACGGGGATTCCTGGGTTTGTGAGGAGGGGCATACGCTTCCGGTGCGGCGCGGGGTCCCGGACCTGACGCGCTTCAGCGAAACGGCCCTGGACGAGAAGGAGCAGCAGGCGCGGTTTCACGACGACGAAGAAAACAACGAGTCGTTTGAAGAGATCGTTCTGCGGCCTTACAACTACAACGCGGTGCACGCGGAGTCCTGGCTGTATCACCTGCGCCATTTTCAGCAGGTGTTGAAGCCACGCCTGGGACTGGACCTGAAGGGCGCGAGTATCCTGAATTGCGGATGTGGAGGGGGGTTTGAGGCGGCTTATTTCGCGGAGGCCGGAGCGCGAGTCGTCGGCTTTGACATTTCTCAGTTGCGGGCCGAGGCCAGCGCCACCCGGTTCGCGCTGAAGGGTCTGCCGGGCTTCTTTTATCGGGGCGACGCTTCGATTCTGCCCTTTGACGACGGGGCCTTTGATCTCGTGATCTACCACGATTCGCTACACCATGTGCCGATTGAGGAGATTCCGCCCGCGATCCGCGAGGCCGCGCGCGTCGCGCGTCGGGGGGTGGCGCTGCTGGAGCCGCACGATGGCCCGATTCGGCTGCTGCTGGAAGCGCTGGGGAAGTCGGCTTCCGTGGAGGAGTCAGGGAACTACGTCTTTCGGTTCAACCGTCGCCTGCTGGAGTTCTGGGCGCGGCAGACGGGGACGGAACTGGCGGAGTATTCCGTGCGGTTCACCCGAAAGGAACACCGCCCCCGGCTCTACGGCAAGCCGATCATCGGCCGGGTCGCGTACGGCCTGGTTCGAGGAGCGGGCGTGCTGCTGAACCGGGTCGGGAATGAAGCCTGCATCCTGTTAAAAAAGCCGGCCTGAAGCCCCCTGATCCTACAACACAGGCTGTTCAACCCCATGGCGACGACCGGGCCATTCGGCCATAATGAAACGGATCGCTGACCTCACGCCCGGTTGCCCGGCCTTTTGTTCGCCTGTCAGGACGCCTGATGATTTCACGCTACACCCTCCCGGAGATGGGAGCCATCTGGTCGGAAGAGAGCAAGTATCGCTCGTGGCTCACGGTCGAGCTGGCCGTGTGCGAAGCCCTGGAGCGGATGGACCGCATCCCCGCCGGGACCGTGGCGGCCATCGAAGCGGCGGCGCCGAAGATCGTCCCGGAGCGGATCGAGTGGCTGGAGAAGAACGAGACCCGCCACGACATGATCGCCTTCGTGAAGAGCATCACCGAGCAACTCGGCGATGAGGGGAAGTACCTCCACTTCGGCGTCACCAGCTACGACATTGAGGACCCCGCCCTCTCGCTCCGCCTCCGCCAGGCCGCCGACCTTCTGCTGGCCGACTGCGACCGCCTCATCGAAGCGATCCGCGCGCGGGCGAAAGAGCACAAGCGGACGCTCCAGATGGGGCGGACGCACGGCATCCACGCCGAGCCGATCACGTTCGGGTTCAAGCTGGCCGTCTGGCTCTCCGAGATGCGGCGCCAAGTGGAGCGGCTGAAGGCGGCGCGGCAGGGCATTAACGCCGGAAAAGTGAGCGGCGCCGTCGGCACCTACGCCAACACGGACCCGGAGGTGGAGGCGTACGTCTGCCAAAAACTCGGCCTCGAAGCGGCGGCGGTCTCCACCCAGATTTTGCAGCGGGACCGACACGCGCACTTCGTGATGACGCTCGCCCTCATCGCCTCCAGCGTGGAGAAGTTCGCCACCGAAATCCGCAACATTCAGCGCACCGAAATCCGCGAGGTGGAGGAGTTCTTCGCGCAGGGGCAGCGTGGCTCCTCGGCCATGCCACACAAGCGCAACCCGTGGAACTGCGAAACGGTTAGCGGCATCGCCCGCGTCATGCGCGGCTACGTCGTCCCCGCGCTGGAGGACGTGGTGACGTGGCACGAGCGCGACCTGGCGAACTCCTCGGTGGAGCGCGTCATTCTCCCCGACGCCTGTATTTTGCTCGACTTCCAGCTGCAAAAATTCGCCGGGATCGTGGAGAAGATGATCGTCTACCCCGACGCCATGATGCGCAACATCGAGCGCATGGGCGGCCTCACCGCCAGTCAGCAGGTCATGCTCGCGCTGATTGACAAGGGGATGAGCCGCGAGGATGCCTACCTGGTGGCGCAGGAGAACGCGATGAAGGCGTGGCAGGGCGCATCCTTCCGTGACCTTCTCGCCGAGGACCCGCGCGTCACCGAGCGCCTGACCCCGGAGGAGCTGGAAGCCTGCCTCGACCCCGCGTTCCACCTCCACCGCCTCGATGTCATCTTCGACCGGCTGGACATCTGAATCCCGCCCGCCGGAAGCGCCCGTCATCTCCCTGAAGCCGTCCCGTCGCCCCGCGTGAGAGGAGCGCCATGCCGAAAGTCAAAGTGTATGTGAAACTCAAGCCGAAGGTGCTGGACGCCCAGGGGCAGCAGGTCCGCAACGCCCTCCACACGCTCGGCTACGAGAACCTGGACGGCGTGCGGATGGGCCGCTACATCGAACTCGACATCGCCCCGTCCGACCGCGACCTTCAGGACGAGGTGCGCGAGATGTGCGATAAGCTCCTCGCCAACCCGGTGATGGAGGATTACACCTTCGAGGTGGCCGAATGAAGTTCGGCGTCGTCGTCTTCCCCGGCAGCAACTGCGACCGCGACTGCATCCACGCCACCGAGACCGTGCTGGGCCAGCCGACCCGGCTCATCTGGCACCAGGAGACGAGTCTGGGCGACGTGGAATGCGTGGCGCTGCCCGGCGGCTTCTCCTACGGCGATTACCTTCGCACGGGGGCCATCGCGCGCTTCTCGCCGGTGATGGGCGCGATTCAGCGGTTCGCGGCGGAAGGCGGCCTGGTAATCGGCATCTGCAACGGGTTCCAAATCCTGTGCGAGTCGCACCTGCTGCCGGGCGCGCTCCTCCAGAACGCCGGATTGCGCTTCCGGTGCAGGGCCGTCCATACGCGCGTGGAGGACGCGGCGACGCCGTTCACGCGCGCGTGCCGGGAAGGGGAAGTTCTGGAGATGCCGATTGCCCATCATGGCGGCCGGTATCACGCGGACGCGGAGACGCTCGCCCAACTGGAGGCGAACGGGCAGGTGGTCCTCCGCTACTGCGACGCGAACGGCATGGTCTCTCCCGACGCGAACCCGAACGGCTCGGCGAGAAGCATCGCGGGCATCCGCAACCGGGCGGGGAACGTCTTCGGCCTCATGCCGCACCCGGAACGCGCGTCGGAGTCGGCGCTTGGCTCGGTGGACGGGCGGCGCATCTTCGAGAGTTTGGTGTCGGGCGCTGTCAAAGCGGTGTAAAACCGGCTGGGGGATTCGACACCGAGTTATTTCCAGGTCTTCGACCTGTAGCGCCGGCTTTCAGGTGGGTCCGCCCTTCATCGCGTCAAACTCCGGGGGGAGTTCCCCGTAGAACCATGCAATCCGCTTCAGCGCCTGCGCCACCCGGGGCTGACAGAAGCAGGAGGCGAGGTCGCGCTCTGACACCGGCGCGGGATCAATGCCCAGCGCGGCCAGGCCCCCGACATCATCCCACTCCATCTCCGCATCC
>JBBRGS010000034.1:0-25419 GCA_038240635.1 Armatimonadota bacterium | reverse complement strand
AGGCAGAAAGTCCCTGATCGCTTCATACTGGCTATCGCTTAATTCACCTCGATCCATATCCGGCGCCCTCCCGCACTTCCGGAAGATTATTCACCAGATCAGGTTCCCATTTGTCGGACACTCCCTAGAGCGCCTCCTCGGACGGTTGGTTGTCGAGCGCCGCCGTCCGGTTCGCCAGCGCCCCGATCATCCGGGAGACTTCCACTGACAGACGGGTCGCTTTCTCCTGAGGCAGGCTTATCAAATGAGGATTCATGAAAGACTTCGTGGAGATGTAGACTCCCCGATCCAGGTCCCGAATATAAATCAATCCTACGATTCGCAACATCGTTTCCCCGCCATTCCGGGTTGGACGTCGCCACCATCCCCGGTATCCTCATCAGTGGGAGGAGGCGGCTGGGCGCTTCCCCCGAACCCGGCTTCTGCGCGACCGCTCCGAATCCCTCCACGCCGCAAACCGTTCAGACGGATGGGAACCGCCGGAAGCGCCCAGGCATCCCAGATGCCGTCGGTCCCCGCTCGCGCGTCCCACTGACCCGCGCGCCTCACTGGCCCGCGTCCCGCCGGGATACCCACGCGACTCCCTCTCCATCCTCCCCTCCTCATTCTCCCACAGGCGACCTCATGAGACTTCGCGCTCCGTTCCGCCTTATCGCCATCCGTCTCCTCCCGCTTCTTCTCGCCGCCACGTTCGGGGTCGCGCCCGCATTCGGCGCCGGGTTCGGCTTCATCCGTCAGCGGCCCGACATGGTCTCCGCTGTCGCGCGACCCAGCCACACCATGGTCCGCCCCGGCGACGCCTTCACCGTGCAGTTGCAATTTCGTATCAAAGCGGGCGCCTGGTTCTACGGCCCCAAACCGGGCGGCAAAATCGTCCCCGCGCAACCGGCCACCCTCAAAACGCCCGCCGGGACCCTCTTCACCTTCGGGACGCCCAAGTGGCCTAAAACCGTCGTCCACACCACCGACCTCGGCGGCGAAACCGATCATCACAACGTCTGGATGGGGACGCAAACGATTACGATTCCCGTGAAGGCGAATAAAAACGCCCCGAAGAAGCCGTACCCCATGACGGTGACGCTCGAAGGGCAGGTCTGCACGACCAGCGTCTGCATCCCGACGAAGACCCCCGCGACGTTCACCGTCACCGTGGGCGGCGCGCTCGTCCCGAACAAGGCGAAGTTCCCGCCGTTTCCCACCGCCGCCGTTTCGGAAGGAGGAGGGGATGACTCCGGGACGCCGATGGCCGCGCTGACGCCCTCCGCCGAGGGGATCGCGCCGCCCGCCTCCCTGAACGCGCCGGGCGCTGATCCGCCGAACGCGCTCGCCGATAAGTCGAACGCGCCGGGCGCAGGTAAGTCAAACGCGCTCGCCGCCTTCGATGTGAGGAAGCACGCCCAGGCCGACGCGCCGAAAACCTCATGGCTGCTCGTTCTGTTCGGCGCGTTCATCGGCGGCCTCATCATGAACGTGATGCCGTGCGTCCTCCCGGTGGTCCCCGTCAAGGTGTACACCTTCCTCGATCACGCGCGGCAGGACCACTCCAAAGCGGTGCGGCTGGCGCTGGCGTTCGCGGCGGGGGTCATCTCGGTTTTCCTGCTCCTCGGCGCGGTGATGGCGTCCGCGCGGGGGCTGTGGGGGGCGCAATTTCAGCATCCGGCCTTCGTGACGACTCTCGGCGCCGTGATGTTCCTCATGGCCCTCTGGCTGATGGGGGCGTTCACGCTCTCGCTGCCGCAGGCGGTCGCCGGGGCGAAGGTGTCGGCGGGCGATTATGCCGGGTCGTTCGGCATGGGCGCGCTGGCCACCGTGCTGGCGACTCCGTGCAGCGGGCCGTTTCTGGGCGGGGCCATCGCGTGGGCCGCCACGCAGTCGCCGCCGGTCATTCTGCTCACGTTCGCCACGGTCGGCGTGGGGATGGCGTTTCCCTACGTGCTGCTGGTGACGCAGCCCCGGCTCCTGAAGCGGCTGCCCAAACCCGGCCCCTGGATGGAGACCTGGAAGCAGGCGATGGGCCTGGTGATGTTCGGCGTCACGGTGTACTTCTTCTCACTGCTTCCGGCGGAGTCGCACGTTCCGTTTCTGGTGTTCCTCCTCACGCTCGGTGCAGGAGCGTGGGTCCTGTATCAGGGCGGCGGATTGACCGCGTCCCGCAGGTCTCGCGGCCTGGCGACTCTTGCGGCGGTGGCCCTGGCCCTCATTGGCGGACGCATCGCCTACTCCCCCCGGTCGAGCGCCGCACCTTTTGAGACCGCAGCGCCCGTCGCCGCCGGAGGACTGGAATGGACCCCGTACCGCGTGGAGACCCTCAATCGCTGGCTCTCCTCCGGGCAGACCGTTGTCGTGGAGTGGACCGCCGACTGGTGCCCCAACTGCAAGTACATCGAGAACACGGTGTACCGCCAGGGGCGCGTCGTCACCCGCCTGAAGCAGGGCGTCCGCCTCATGCGCGCGGACCTCACGCGCTCCTCGCCCGACGCGGAAAGCCTCCTTCAGCGGCTGGGCGGGCAAAGCATCCCGTTCAGCGCCGTCTTCCTCAGCACTGATCCGGCCCACCCTGTCATCCTGCGCGATGTCTACACCGCTGATTCGCTGATCGCCGCGCTGGACGGCAAGGCCTCCGTGGCGCGGCGATAAAGGCGAATACGATTTAGCGCCACCTCGACGCTAGCGGCTGAGGAGCGACAGGACCACCTGAGCGAGGATGATCTTGGCGACGGTGGCGACCGGGTACACCGTGGCGAACCCGATATTGGGCAGGTCGTTATCGGTTTGCTTCAAGGCGTAGCCGAGGATCGCGGGCTGAGTTTGAAGCCCGGCCAGAATGCCCACCAGCAGCCCCATCGGGATTTTGAGCAGCTTGTATCCGATAACCAGCGTGAGGAAGGCCGTGACGCACGTGACGATGGCCCCGCCGTAGAAGGCGTTCAGGCCGCCGCTCTGCGCGAAGGTGGAGATGAACGGGTACCCCGCCCGCACGCCAATCCCTGCGAGGAACAGCACCATCCCGAACTGGCGGAGAAACATATTCGCGCTGTACGGCATATTCCAGACGAACGGCCCCGTGCGGCCCATCGCGCCGAGGAAGAGGGCGACGACGAGCGGCCCTCCCGCGAAGCCGAGTTTGAGCGTGGTGTGCCCCAGCGGAATCGGGATCGTGCCTACCAGCAGCCCCAAAGCGAGGCCCAGGCTGAAGACGAGCACATCAATTTCGCTGACAGCCTTGTACGAGTCCCCGAAGAAGTCGCTGACCTGGCTGATGCGGTCGCGGTCGGCGAGGACGCGCACGCGGTCGCCCAGTTCCAGCACGGTGGCGCCGTTGGGCACCATGTCGCGGTCGCCGCGCCGCACGCGGGTAATGATGGCGCCGAACCGCTCCGGCAGTTCCAGCGTGTTGATGGGGCGCCCGGCGACGGCGGAATTGGAGACGAAGACGCGGCGATAATCCACTTCGGTGCGGGACAGGTGGATCGGTTCCTGGCTCGGTTCGCCGATAAACTCGGTCATGCGTTCGAGTTCGTCGGAAGGGCCTACAAGGTTCACGATGTCGCCGAGTTGGAAGCGGGTGTCCGCCTGCACCACGGAGGTCTGACCGTCGCGCTGCATGCGCCCCAGGACGGCTTTCCAGCGATGCTTGCGAAAGAGGAGGATGACCTGATCCACTGTCGCTTCCGGGCGCGTCACGGTGACGACCCGATTCTCGATTTTCTGGTTCCCCACGCCGAATTCCCTCAACCCGGCGGCTTCAGCCTTGTAATCGATCTTCCAGATTCGCTCCAGCGTGTAGATGATGAGGATCATACCGATGACGCCGACCGGGTAGGCGATGGAGAAGCCACCGACAAACTCCGCGATCATGGCGTCCATCGCGGCCTTGTTGGTCACGGTCCCGCGCAGGGTTTCCATCACCCCCGCCAGCGCCGGAGCGTTCGTCAGGGCGCCCGCGAACATTCCGGTGGTGAGGCTCGATTTCATGTGAAACAGGACGTGCACGCCGAGTGAGAGGCCCATGGCGACGACGAGCATGGCGAAGATGAAGAGATTGTCTCGCAGCCCTTTCTGCTTCAGGCTGGCGATGAAGCCGCGCCCGCTGGAGAGTCCGATGGCGTAGATGAAGAGGGCAAGGCCGAGGAGATAAATGATGTCGGGCAGCTGAAGCCGAGGGTCCAGCGCGCCGACGGCGATGCCGACAAAGAGGACCGCCGAGACGCCGAGGCTGCTGCCGGCGATATGAATGCGGCCCAGCGGGTACCCGATAGCGGCCACGATGAAGAGCAGCAGCAGGGGGTTATCAGTGAGGAGCTTGATCATAAGAGAGTCCGATTAAGGGTTTGAGGATTAAGGAGGGGAGAAAGAGGGACGAGAGAGTTTGACACTTCCGGCAACATGGCTCAAGGAAGAGGCGTCCTGCACCAAACCGCTCGTGAAACACCGCACAATACACATCCTCTTGCAGTGTGGCATAACCCGGACCCAAACGTCACATGGGAACGCCGGATTACCTCAACGGCTTTGTCAGGGAAGGGTGACGCACGCCCTGAGAACGACGCCGCCCTCGCATTCCGGCCGGGGGAAGGCCAGGAGGCGAGGGCGGGTAACGGGAATGCGGCGCTCGACTTACGGCGTGACGGCGATCTCATCTCCGACGAGGGTGTATTCCTCTACCGGCAGGCCGTCATCTCCCAGCTTCAGGCTAAACTCGTAAGGCCAGGCGCTGGTCAGAACCAGCCCCAGCAGATCGTCCACACCGGGGGGAGGAACCACCGAGAGCGTCAGTTCCTTCCTGCCGTTTACGATGGCCCCCGACGTGAGATAGGAGTACCAGAGAGGCAGTCGGTCGTTCACGCCCGGCGTTTGTCGCAGCGTGACTTCCGGCGGATTGAGTTTCCCCGGCACGGTTCGGACCTCTTCACCAGTTCGGCTAATGACCCTGACTTCCACCACTTCGCTGGTGTTTTCAACTGACGACGCCACCACCGCGTGCAGATTCAGGGGGTCCGCCTCACCGCTTTGGTTTCGGATATTCGCCGTGGGGATGTACTGGGTTCCGGCGGGAAGACCGGAGTCGTACAGCGCCGGGGCGCTCACCGTGGGCCGCGTATCCGGCGTAGCGCCGAGAACCGTGCGGGTGATGGGTTGCATGAGGGAGGGCGTGACCTTGACGACTTCCACCGGCAGGCCATCCCGGCCCAGGGCCGCCGTGTAACCGGAGACCCAGCCTGAGACCGACCAACGCACCAGCGTCGTCCCCCGATTGTTCACAAGGTCCAGATTCACGACCTGGGGAGGGTTGACGCTGTGCGCCAGATACGCCCGCCGCCACGAGGCATCGGAGCTCAATGGACGCTGGAGCGAGAGGGACGAAGCCTTGAAGACTCCCGGAATGACCCGGATGACCTCCACGTTGCCAGGCGAAATGATCTTATGGAGGACCTTCTCAAACCCCTCGGTGTAGGGCGCGTTCAGCGTCGCGTTGGTTGGCGCGCCGTTGAAGCTGATCCGCAGCGAGTACTGAGCCGGATCGAGGCCGGAAGTGAAGCCGAGTTTCGGGAGGCCCGCATCCCCCGGATCGCCCTTGTCGCCCTTCTGCCCGGCGGCGCCGATCATCCCCGCATCGCCTTTGGCGCCGGCGGGACCCGGATCGCCCTTCGCTCCGGCGGCGCCTGCAGGTCCGATCATACCAGGATCGCCTTGAAGCCCGGCAGGTCCGACCGCGCCTGGATCACCTTTGTCGCCCTTGGCGCCGGGATCGCCCTTGGCGCCGGGATCGCCCTTGGCGCCGGCAGGCCCGATGTCACCTTTGGCGCCGATGTCGCCCTTGTCCCCCTTTGGCCCCTGAACGCCAGGGAGGCCCTGCGGACCCGCGGGTCCGGCGATCCCCCGGGATCCCTGCGGACCCGTAGCGCCTCTGCCGCCCGGATCGCCCTTCTCGCCTCTGCCGCCCGGATCGCCCTTCTCGCCTTTGCCGCCCGGTCGGCCCGGCTCCCCCTGTGGCCCGCGAGGCCCCTGCGGGCCGAGGAGCTGGCTGCGGCTCCGGATGAGGCTGCCGTCGGGGAGGAGCAGGCCGCCGGTGGTCTCCACCACGCCGGTCACGGTGAGCTGCGAGCGGCCGGGGCTGCCACCGACGCCGATGTGGCCGTTGGGCCGTATCTGTATCCATCCCACGCCGTTTGTGCCCAGTTGCAGAGGGGTGTCGTCCACGGTGCCGAGGAAGGCGTTGCGGCGTTTCAGGCCGTCGTTGCCGCCGACGCGCCAGAAGGGATCAGAGGCGCTAAAGGCATCCTTCGCCAGGTTTGTCGAGGGCGCCGCCCCATCTTTGGCCCCCGCCATGCCCATCACCGCAACGGTGAGGACGGAACCCAGGAGCCAGCTGGACCATTTCATGGGTTATCTCCATTGTAACGCGTCGTCTGAGCGATGCCGCTCAGAGCAGGAGGAAAGGGGAAGCGATAGGTTCAAGGCGACAGAACCCGTTTCCAGGTCCCTGTTCGCTGTGTCCCTTTGGCAGGCAATTCCGAAGACAGCGATTATCGTACTGAATCGTGGGGCAGGCATCAAGGGAATGACAGGAGGGCGGGCCATGCGAACGAGCCGCTCGGCGTAAATCCGAAATTGAGCCGGAATAATTAAATGAAAGTCGGTACCAATCCGGTAAATCTCAGCAACTTTATGGAATAGAAGAGGTGAGGACGCAGTCCGTTGTAGGCGACCCCGTTGCCCAAAAGCGGGTTCCTGCCTCCTCTTCCCTTCCTGCCCGGCCCGCGTCCCCCTAACGCGGGCCATTTCCATGCCGGAGGTTCTCCCACTCACCAATCCACAAGCGCCGTCTCCGCGCCAGATATTGAACGCCGTGTCGCGCCCGGCATCACGGAAAGCCTTGGCTCCGTTGGAAGAGGGTGTCACACTGAGGGCATCAGGCGACACTTTCCCTTTCACTCCCGGAGGCGAACATGGCTGGCGCTTCGCAATCCTTGGCATCTCCCGATGAGTTCGCCGCGCATGGCGACCCGCGACTGCGCGACCTGGTCGCCGAATTGAGCCTCGACGGCTTCACAGGCCCCGGCGCCCCCTCCTCCCACAGCGTTCCCACGTTCGCGGCCCTGCGCGACACCGGCAGCGAACTCTGGCTCGACACCGGCGACCATGACGCCATCGCAACGCTTTGGTGCCAGGAGTTCACCGCGCTCACCACCAATAACACCCTCGTCAATCAGGTTGTGCAGCGCGGCGTACTGGACGACGCGATGGGTCCGGCGGCCCGGCGGCTTCGGGAGTTCGGCGGCCTCTCCGAGCGCGCCCTCGCCTTTGAACTCGGCTTCATCGCCAACGCGCGCATCGCCCTCAGCCTCGTGCAGGCGTTTGGCGCCAAAGTCAGCGTGGAACTCCATCCGGCGATGGCTCACACCATCCCGGCGAGCCTCACGTTTGCGCGGCGGTATTTTGCGCTCTGCCCGGAGCGATTCATCATCAAGGTCCCGCTGCAACCCGCCGGTTTCCTCGTCGTGCGCCAACTCCAGCGCGAAGGGATTCCGGTCAACTACACCCTTGGATTCTCGGCGCGGCAAAACTATCTGGCGGCTCGCTTCAGTCGGCCTCAGTATGTGAACGTCTTCCTGGGACGCCTGAACGCCGTCGTCGGAGAGAATGGCCTCGGCGAGCCGGACAACATCGGCGAGAAGGCGACGCTCGCCTCCCGCGAGGCGGTGCATGAAGCCCGCATGGGAGACCCCGACATCCCCACGCGACAGATCGCCGCCAGCGTACGGAACGGCCAGCAGATCGCCGCACTGGCCGGGGTAGACGTGTTCACCATGCCGCCCAAAGCCGCAAAGGAGTTCGCCGACCTCGGCCTGACGCGCGACGAGTTGACGCTTCACACCTCCCGCGACCTAACGGTGAAACTCGCTGATGGGCCGTGGCGCTCCGAGGTCGAGAACCTGTGGCTGGTGAGCGACGAATTCCGGGATTACGTCGATTCCGTCTGCGCCGAGGCGTCCGATGACTGGGACGGCGCGCAATTCGCGGAGTACACCCGCAACCGGGGCGTCCACCTGTTCCACGACTGGACCGACACTGAAACCGACGCCGTGCGCGCCGGGGGCAAGGCCCCGAAGGTGGCGGACTGGGCGGGGGTCCCCCTGGATGACCTGATGACTCAGGCGGCCCTTCAGGCATTCGCGGTGGACCAGAAGGAGCTGGACGACCGGCTGGCGGGCCTCGCCTCAAAAGGCTGACCTCACCAGGGCTGACCTCACCAGGGCTGACCCCACAGGGCTGACCCCAGTGAGGAAAAGGGATGAAGCGCCTCCGCCTGAAGCGTCCGAACCGCCGTCGCATCCCACAGTCGCGCCTCCGCCCTTGCAACGGTCAGACCGGGAAGCAGCGGTACATGGTGATGCCCAGCACGCTCCCCGCCAGGCTCCAGAGGCCGCTGATCACATAGTCGCCCAGCACGAGACCCAGGAAGAACGGCAGCGCCTGACGGTACGTCTTGATGCCGCCGTACCGGATGATGAGCACCTTGAACAGCCACGCCAGCAGAAACGGCATCCAGAGCCAGTCGAGCGTGCCGGTGTTCGCCAGCGCGTAGCCGATGGGATGAAAAGGGAACCAGATGAATTGCATCCGCATCGCGCTCAGCAGCGCCGTCACCGCCATGCCCCCGCCGAACCAGACCAGCGCCAGCGGGTTGAACTCCGGCGGATTGTTCAGCATCCCCTCGGACTCGCGGAAGCCGACCGTCCCCATGTAGGTGCGCCACCCTTCCACCTTGGCGCTGCCCGCCCCAAACTGGTACCAGACCTTCAGGCAGAAGTAGAAGCCCGCGAGCGTCCCCACCAGCATCGCCAGCATCATCATCCATGAGGTGTTGCGCGGCTTCAGCCCTCCACCCTCCGCCAGCCGAAACGCCTCGATGTGCGTCGGCGACGGGGTGCAGCGCATCTCCACGCTGAACCAGCGGAAGTACGACATCATCGTCTGATTCTGCACGCCGAGCATGGACGGCCCGCTCAGCGTGGTGGAGATTTGCCGCGCGTCCCAACCCGGCCCCATGATCCACGCCGGACCCGCTTCCGCGCGCATCCGGGAGATGGTGAGCGAGAAGATCAGATAAATGCCCAGGTAACTGATGGCGGGGAGGATGTTCATCCCGATGTAGAGCCAGAAGCCGAGGATGGCGAGGACACTGGCGATCAGGCCGAACACCGCGAGGCGATACGACATAAACTCCTGGGAGTCGTCCACAGTCGGGTCCCCGGTGAACGCCTTGCGGAACACGTCGGCGATGTGGCGGCGGCCCATCCAGAGGGTGAGCGCGGCGATGGCGACCCACGCCCCCGCCCCCTGCTGCCCCAGGTACGGGATGCCCTTGAGCGATCCCGACGCGCCCGAATCCCGAAAGCCGAACGCGCTGGACATGATGTTTTCAAACTTCGTCAACAAATAGAAGAACCAGCACGAAAACGAGACATCCGTGGAGAGCAGGAAGCCGAGGCCGATGGCGAGCGGGTAAAACGTGGTGGGAAAGTACCCGATGGCGTTGAGCGGCGGGTTCACGAAGTTGGGGCTGAGGTCAAACGCCCGCAGCTGGATGTACGGCACGTTCGGGAAGAGGAAGTTGAGGCTGTTCATCGATTCCAGGAAGACCGGCACCATGAACCCCATCCACATGATGCGGTTGTTCCAGAACGTTTTCTGGTGCGTGGTCATCTCGGTGGGGAGATAAACGACCGGGTAACTCAGCTTCTCGCGCTCGGTCCACTGCTTGCGGACGATGGCGTTCATGCACATCATCGCAAACAGGATCACCATGATGAACACGGCCCACACGGCGAGCGGCCTGGCCCATGCGCCCCAGGGCACAGGATGCAACCCCTCGTAGAAGCCCTTGAAGGTTTTCTCCGGCTGGAGCGGCAGCAGCCACGAGGGCGCGTACTGCACAAAGCGGTCCCACCGATTTTCGGGCGTCTGATAATGGGGCGCGGCGCCGAGCGTGGTGAAGAGGAACTGCGTCCACCCCATGCCGGTCACGACGACGCCGACGGTCATCATGATGTAGATGGCGATCAGTTCGCTGTGATTGAGAACAAGCCGCCGGGAGAAGCGGCCCGCCATGGCGTTCCAACTGAGCAGCGCCATCAGGAGGATGATGGGCGGCATCATCAGCGAGGTGGAGGAGAGGTCCGTCTGGGAGACGATCTCGCCGTAGACGTTCCAGTAGACGCACAGGAGGATCCCGATGACGCCCAGAATCATCGCCCGCAGGGAGACGTTGACTTTGGGAACGGCGGGAATGGCGTGGGACGCCGCCGCTCCGGGCCGTTCAGTCGGTTCAGAGGCGGGCGGGGCGGGGATCGGATCCGATTGCATACTCATAACGGGGATGGGGCGATTCGGAAGGCCAGGCGCCTGCCCGCGAGAGACAGGAGCGCCCCGGACACAGGGAGGGCGGTAACGAAGTATGAGACCCCTTGCTCCCGGCGCGCCACTAAAGAGGGGCGGTTTCGCCCGGACACCCTCTTTCTTCGATTGGAAAGACGTGTTTCCTGTAACGGAGGGGGCTTCCGGCCTCGCTGAACCTCTCTCAAACAGAGGGCGTCAGCGGCGGCGGGCTTCCAGGGCGGCCTTCGCGCGCTCCCATGCGGCCCGTCGTTCGTCGTCGCCGCGCAAATCCGGCTCGAAACCGAGACTGAGGTAGGTGGCGATGGCGGGCAGCCGAGGTTCGTCGGTGTCCAGCATGGCGGCGTGATACCCGTCGCGGCGAAACTGATGCAGCGTCGCCAGCGTGATGAGGCGGCCCAGGCGGCGCCCCTGATGCCCCGGTTCCACCGCGACCCAGTGGACATACCCCCATCCCGGCGCGCCCCGGTCCCACGCGGTGGCGGTGGCGACGAGGCGGCCCTCGTGTTCAATGAAGAAGACGCGCTCCGGGCGGAACGGCTCCTGGTTGAGGAACTCCTCGGCGATGCGCGCGGCCGTCCATTTCCCCCTCTCTTCGGGGAAGGCGGCGTTCAGGACTCCCGCCCAGGCCGCATCGTCGCCGGGCCGATACTCGCGCAGGCTATAGCCGTCCGGCATCATCAGGTCCGGCAGGTCATTCAGGTGAGGCAGCAGGAAGCGGAGTTGGGCGCCGGTGGATGCGGGAGGGAGTTCGAGAGGGAACGAGGACGTGAAGGCGGAGGCTTCGGGCATGAGGCGGCCTTTCCTGGAGGAATCGAAGAGGCGGGGGAGAAACGAAGACGCCCCTGAGTTCGCCCGATGAGGGGAACGCAGGAGCGCCGGAAGCCGTTCGTCGTGAGTGACCCGCGAGGGACACGCGGAATGAATACGCCCGAAGGGACTTGAACCCCTGGCCTATAGGTCCGCAACCTATCGCTCTATCCGCTGAGCTACGGGCGCAACTGGCGGAGAGAGAGGGATTTGAACCCTCGTTAGCCCTTTTGGGACTAAACCCGCTTAGCAGGCGGGCGCCTTCAGCCGCTCGGCCATCTCCCCACGCTCCACGCGGAAAGTATACCATGCCCCGAACCGGGGAACAAGACCCCTTTCGGTTTCGCTTCTCAGGGCGGAAGTGATACACTGGCGTTGGACGTTCCAGGGGAGGACACAGGGGGGGACAAAGGAAACCCCAGGCGCGAAATGACGCCTTTGCCGCCTCGCCGCCTCCTTGTCATGGCGTCCTGCTCACCGAAAACCTGAGCGCCGCCACTACCGATTCGCTCGTATGCCGGACGATCTCGGCAACGTCATCCATCCACAGAGAACATCAGGGGTTCATTTGTATCGGGCAACCACAGGAGAAGGATTCTTGGCCACGCACACCACCGCCCACCGCGCCGCGCTCACCACGGAGGCCGCGCCCACACGCCTTTTGGCGATGTTCGCCGTGATCCTCTTCGGCCTGGCGGCGTCGGCGTATCTCGCCTTCAGTTATCTCGGCGTGACGCCGCTCTCCTGCACCGACACCGGCTGCGACTTCATCCGCAGCTGGCACGACGCGCGCTTCCCCAAAGGGCTGCTGCCACTGGGCGGTGTGTCGTTCTTCCTCGTCGGCGCGGCCCTCACGGCGCGGCTGGGCACGGCGTCCGGCGACACGGGGCGCGCCCAAAGTCGCCTCAACATGGGCTGGAGCGTGATCGGCGCGCTGGTGATGCTCACGCTGGTGGCCGTGGAGGTGAACATCCACACCTTCTGCTTCTGGTGCACGCTCGTCGCCGGTTCCGCTTTCCTCTACTGCGCCCTCGCCGCGTGGGAGGCCGTCGCCTGGAAGTCGTCCGTCACCGGGTATCGCCTCCATGCAGAATCCTTCCTCAAATGGGGCTGGCTGCCCCTCGTCGCCGTCGTCCTCATGGCCGCCAGCCTCGACCCTCACGGCATCGACGCCACGCCGCCCGCGCCCCAATCGGCGACTCCCCCACCGTCTCAGCCGCCGGTTCCCGCGAACGTCGCCACCCCGTCCACACCTATCCCGCCCGGCCCCGCCACCGACGTTCCCGCGCCCGAAGCCCTCGTGCGGCCCTGGGCGCACTCCAAAGGCCCGGCCAACGCCCCCGTTACGCTGGTGGAGTTCGCGGACCCCGGTTGCCACGTCTGCGCGGAGCAGGCGCCCATCATTGAGGCGTTTGTCGCGCGGCACCCGAAGGATGTCCGCTTCGTCTTCCGTAATTTTCCGCTCCGGAGTCATCCCTATTCGCGTTACGCCGCCTCCGCCATGGAGTCCGCCGCCGCGCAGGGCGACAAATTCTTCTGGGCGATGCGCCAAACGCTCTACTCCTACCTCAACAATCAGACGCCCGACGACCTGATGCGCTACGCTCAGCAGATCGGTCTCGACATGGCGCGCTTCCGCATGGACTTTCTCAACAATCGCTTCATGGATCGCGTGCAGAAGGACCGCGAGGACGGAGAGCGCCTGAAAGTCAACGAAACACCGACCATGTTTATGAACCACGTCGTTCGGTTCTCCGGTCGCACGGACCTGGAGCATTTGGAGGCGGCGTATCGGATCGCGCTACGGGAAGCGAAGAAGACCCCTCCCGCCAAACCGACGCTGAAACCCACCCCGAAACCCTCCAAACCCGCCCCAAAACCCGCGAAAAAGTAAGCCCCGCGTAAGCCGCGCGCCCTGAACCGTCTCCGCGCCTTTTCCGATAATGGAGGCGCCGCCTGGCCCTCTCGCCGGAGCCGCGACCGGAGACCGCCCTTGACCCGCCCCGCCCGCCTCACCGTCGCCATTCATCCGATGGATCACGCGCAGGGATTGCCGCTTCCCTTGTATCAATCGCCGGGCGCCGCCGGGATGGACCTGTGCGCTGCGCTCCCGGACGACGCTCCGCTCACCCTGGCGCCGGGGGAACGGGCGCTGGTCCCCACCGGGTTGCGCATCGCGGTGCCACCGGGGTATGAGGCGCAGGTCCGCCCTCGCAGCGGCTCCGCCATTCGGGAGGGGCTGACCTGCCTCAATTCGCCCGGCACCATCGATTCCGATTATCGCGGGGAGTGCAAGGTCATCCTCATCAACCACGGCAGCGAATCCGTCACCCTGCGGCGGGGCGACCGCATCGCGCAGATGGTGGTGGCGCCGGTGGTTCAGGTGGTGTGGGAAGTCGGCTCTCTGGAAGAGACCGAACGCGGCGCGGGCGGATTCGGCAGCACGGGCGCTTCATAACCTTTCGGCCCTGGCCCCCTTACCCCGGCCATCGGCTTCCTCTCTCCCACAGGTAAACCATGAATCGTAACAATCAACCTGAGCCTAAGGTTACACCGCTTGCCTGTTGCCCTGGGCCGGTCACAGTTCAATCCGGTAGATTGGGGCAACCGACCCTTGGAATTGCTAAGCGTTGATATAAGCGTAGGAACCCCATTTGGGAGGTTCAGGAAACTTTCTGCTCCCTGGCTTGTTTATAATAATGGGATAATCCCACTGGAGGGGCCATGACGGCCATGATCGGGTTTTCTCTCGTCCGTGTCATGCCCGGTCGTTATTGCCTGTTCGCCTCTCGTCTACCCTGGCCCTTGCTCCATAACTCCTTATCTACTCAACTGAATCTTACGCTTTGAAGAAGAGATGGTGAAATCATTATGCGAATCGCGTTGCGGTTCCCCCGTTGGGACCTTCTCTCCACAGCTGTGTCCGTTGGTCTCGTGAGTCTGACGATTGTCCTGTTGCCCGCTTCGGCGCAACGCGTATCATTGAAAAAAACAACACTAAACAATGCAAAAGAAAAAAGTTCAGTCCGGGTGAAGGGTAAGGTACGACCCCAGAAGACCAACGAACGTGGCGTGGGGAAACCTTTGACGGCGAATGATCGGCCTGGCGTGATGATCACTATCCCGGCAGGCCGTTTTAGGATGGGGAACACGGGCAATGAGAAATTTGGCGTCCCGGAGGAATTCCCTCAGCGCATGGTTGACCTTCCGGCTTACCAGATTGGTAAGTATGAAGTAACTCGCGGAGAATTCCGCAGGTTTATGGAGGCGGGAGGATACAATGCCCCCCGCTACTGGTCTCCGGAGGGTTGGAAATGGAAAGAGAGTGATACGATCACTCATTCGGGGATGTACGGAGACGTGTCTTCGGTGAAGCGGTCGAACCCTGAGAAACCTCGCGCCGAACCGGAGCATTGGGCGGCCGAACAGGAATGGATCGGTGGGGACGATCACCCTCGCTTCATTCAAACCGATCAGCATCCGGTCGTCGGCGTGACTTATTACGAGGCGGAAGCGTATTGCAAATGGGCGGGGGGGCGTCTGCCGACCGAAGCGGAATGGGAAAAGGCCGCACGCTGGGATGAGAAGGCGCAACACGCGAGAATCTGGCCGTGGGGCGACCAATGGGACCCGGAGAGGAGCAACAACGCCGAAGACCATCGCTTCCCCGGAAACCAGAGTGCGCCCGTCGGCAGTTACCCGAACGGGGCCAGCCCCTACGGCTGCATGGACATGGTCGGTAACGCGTATGAATGGGTCGCCGACTGGGCGCGGTCCTACCCTGGTAATCCGAAACCGTTCGATTTCACAAATAAGTATCATTTCGTGCGGGGCGGGTGCTGGGATGACGGCCCGTTTAGCGTTCGTTGCGCGGCTCGGGTCTGGTATCTTCCTCCTTTCAGCAGCGGTACTGGCCAGGGGGACAGCGACTACATCGGCTTCCGGATCGCCCGCTCCTTGTGAAACGAGATAAATCGAGCGGAATCCCTCGCGAACCGGCGCTCTCCGGTGCGCGGGGCGCGCTCCATCCCAATAGACGAGATCGCCGGGATTGTACGCTCCACGGAACCTGGCGATGGGTCGGTTTCAGTTGAGTGGCGAAAGGGACCAGGGAGCAAGGGCCGGGTCCGACGAGAGACGAACAGCGGGGAGTTAAAAATGAGAATCGAAAGGCGCATACCCGTCCGTCAGGAGGGGACGAATGGACCTTCCGCTTTACCCTCGGAACCGTGCGGCCTTTGCACCTCCCCTTCCTTCAGCGCGTCTCCGAACCTGCTACACTACGCACAGACCCTCCACCGGCTCCGTGGAAGGCGGCTCTATGCCTGCCCTCCCTCCCCCCGCGTTCTACGCCATTGAGCCTCCCGCCGCCGGGTTATCGGAATTCATGCCGACCGTTTCACTGCTGAAAGTCGCTTTTGCGCTCTTTTTGGTCCTCCTCAACGGGTTTTTCGTTGCGGCGGAGTTCTCGTTCGTCAAGGCGCGCAGTCATCGCATTCAGGATATCGCCGACACCGGTTCCCTGTTTGCCCGGCTGGCGCTACAGGAAATTCATCATCTGGATATCTACCTGTCCACCACGCAGGTCGGCATCACCCTGGCGAGCCTGGGTTTGGGCTGGGTAGGGGAACCCGCCTTCGCCGAGATCATCGAGCCGTACTTCGTCAAGTGGGGCTGGCCTGGCGAGGCGGCGGCCCATGCGGTAGGGGTGCTGGTGGCGTTCTCCCTCATTACCTACCTGCACATCCTCTTTGGCGAACTCGTCCCCAAGACGCTCTCCATCGTGAAGGCGGAGAAAGTCGCCCTCGCGGTGTCGCTGCCGCTCTATCTGTTCCACTACCTCTTCTATCCGATCATCTGGCTGCTCAATCGCTCCTCCAACCTGGTCCTGCGCGGCCTGGGGCTGCAACCCGCCGGGGGGCACCAGACGATCCACACGGAGGAGGAGATACGGATGATCCTTGCGGAGTCGGCGCGGGGCGGCTCCCTCCGCGACAGCGAGGTCATGCTCGTGGAGCGCTCCTTCGACTTCGCCGACACCCCCGTTCACGCCGTGATGGTGCCCCGCGTGGATGTGGATTATCTCTCGCTGGAGTGGGACAACGCGCGAATCCTGCGCGCCCTGAAGGAGCGGCCTCACGCGCGATACGTCGTGGTGGAGGAGGAAGACCTGGATCGGGTGGTCGGCTTCATTCATCTTAAGGAGATGGCGCCTCAGCTGGCTGAAGGCGCCGTGGAACTGCGCCGCCTCCTGCGCCCCATGCACGCTGTCCCCGAATCGCAGTCCATCGATCGGTTGCTCCGCGAGTTCCAGACCCGGCACACGCAGGTCGCCCTGGTGATGGACGAGTATGGCGGCACGGCGGGCATTGTAACGGCGGAGGACCTGGTGGAGCAGCTGGTGGGCGAGGTGAACGATGAACTCGACGCCGAGCCGCCCGCCATGACCCCGCTGGCGGACGGGTATCTGATTCAGGGGGCCGCCGCCCTCTCGGAGGTGAGCCGCGCCCTCCGCGAAGAGATGGAGAGTGAGCATTTCGACACGCTGGGCGGCTGGCTGATGGGCGCGCTGGAGCGCGTGCCGAAGGAGGGCGACCACGCCGAAACTTCCAACTACCGCTTTGAAGTGGTGAAGATGGAAGGCTCGCGCGTGGTGGAGGTGAAAGCGACCCGCATCGCAACGGAAGCCACGTCGGACAAGGAAGCCGCGTCCCCGAACCGCGACTCCCTCGAACGCAAGAACGAGACGCCGCTGGAATCCCCTTCGTGAGCCGCGAGATTCCTATGAACGCCCTCCGCGCCGCCCCGGAGCGAAGTGGGTAAGCCGCCATGACGGAATTGGTCATCGCCGTCCTGCTGGTGGCCCTCAACGGCTTCTTCGTGGCCGCCGAGTTCGCCATCGTGAAGGTGCGCGTGACCCGCGTGCAGGAACTGGCGGAGGCGGGCGCGGTCGGCGCGAAGATGGCGCATCGGGCCGTCACGCACCTCGACGCCTATCTCTCCGCCACACAGCTCGGCATCACGCTGGCCAGCCTGGGGCTGGGGTGGATTGGTGAACCGGCGTTCGCGCACCTGGTGGAGCCGCTCTTCGCCCGCATCGAAGGCCGGGAGTTCGCGGCGCACGCCACCGCCGTCACCGTCTCCTTCCTCATCATCACGTTTCTGCACATCGTCTTTGGGGAGCTCACCCCGAAATCCCTCGCCATCATGAAGCCGGAGAAGGTGACGCTGAGCGTAGCGTGGCCGCTTCACCTCTTCTTCCTCCTCTTTTATCCGATCATCTGGGTCCTCAACAACGTCGCCAACGGGGTCCTGCGGCTCGTGGGGCTGAGCGTGGCCGGGGAACACGCCAACGTTCACACCACTGAGGAGATACGGATGATCCTCGCGGAATCGGCGCGGGGCGGCTCCCTGCGGGACAGCGAGGCACTTCTCGTGGAGCGCTCCTTCGAGTTCGCCGACACACCGGTTCATGCCGTCATGGCGCCTCGCGTGGACATCGTGTCGCTCTCTTTGGACTGGCCGCCGGAACGGGCGCTGGAGGTGATCGCCGCGCACCGTCACACGCGCTACCCCGTGGTGGTGGACGACGACCTGGACCGCGTGGAGGGGTTCATCCACATCGGCGAGGCGCTGCCGCAGATCGTGAAAGGTCGCCTGGACCTGCGCGCCCTGCTTCGTCCAATTCACATGGCGCCGGAGTCGCAGTCGGTCGAGCGGCTGCTCCGCGAACTCCAGAGTCGCCGCAGCGAGATCGCTCTCATCCTGGACGAGTATGGCGGTACCGCGGGGATGGTGACGGTGAAGGACCTGCTGGAGGAGCTGGTGGGCGAGGTGAACGACGAGATGGACAATGCCCTGGACGAAGCGCGTTGGGTGGGGGATCGCTGGAGGCTGCTGGGGTCGGCGTCGCTGGCTCTGGTGAACCGCGAGCTGGACGAGGCGCTGGAGAGTGAGCGCTTCGGCACGCTGGGCGGCTGGCTGATGGGCGAGCTGGGCCGCATCCCGGAACCGGGCGACAACGTGGAGACCGCGCGGTATCGCTACACGATTTTGACGATGGACGGCGCCCGCGTCACCGAGGTGGAAGCCCGGTCCAAAGGCGCGGCGGACGGGCCAGGGGAATAGAAAGTCAAATAGACCCCTGAGCGACTGACGCCTTTGGAAAGAGATGGCGAATCGCCGGAGGGCTGGAACCTCGATTCAAAGGCAAACAACCGGGCGGAAGCGAGGCGGCTGAAATCTCCCTCTGCTGCGGCGCCATCTGGCTACGAGACGGATCGGATCACGGCGGACGGGGCCGGGAAGTATTCGTCAATCGTGCGGCAGGCGGGGACCTGGCCCTGTTCCTGCCCCGTCAGCGCCATCAGCAGCGCCCGCGCCGTGTCCAGGCTCGTCAGGCACGGCACGCTCGTCTCCACACTCGCCCGCCGGATCATCGCCCCCTGGCGTTCCGTCCGCCCCTCCGCGCTCACCGTGTTGATCAGCAGGTCCGCCTGGCCCGTGCGGACCATTTCCAGGATGTTGGGGAAGCCTTCCTGGATTTTATTGATGCGGAACGCCGCCACCCCGTGGTCGTTCAGGAACTGCGCCGTGCCGCCCGTCGCGTAGATCGTGAAGCCGAGGTCGAGGAACCCCCGCACGATGGGCAGCGCCTCCTCTTTGTCCCGATCCGCCACCGTCACAATCATCTTCCCTCGGCTCGGCACATCCACCCCACTGGCAACGGTCGCCTTGTAGAGCGCCCCGGAGAAGGTCGAATCGACTCCCATGATCTCGCCGGTGGACTTCATCTCCGGTCCCAGGGTGATGTCCACTTCGCGCAGCTTGCTGAAACTGAAGACCGGCGCCTTCACCGCGATGTGCTCCGGTGTGGGGTGCAGCCCGCTCGTGTAGCCGAGTTCCTTCAGCGTTTTGCCCAGCGCGAGTTGAGTGGCGACGTTCACCATCGGGATGCCGGTGATTTTGGAGAGGTACGGCACCGTGCGGCTGGCGCGGGGATTCACTTCCAGCACATACGCCACTTCGTTTTGAACGACGAACTGGATGTTCATCAGGCCGAGGATGCCGAGCCGCAGCGAGAGGGCGGTCGCGGTCTCCACGATCTGGTTCACCACGTGGACGGAGAGCGTTTGCGGGGGATACACCGCCATCGAATCACCGGAATGGACCCCTGCCCGCTCGATGTGCTCCATGATGCCGGGCAGCACGCAGTCCACGCCGTCGCTGATGACATCCACCTCGGTCTCAATGCCGACGATGTACTTGTCCACGAGGATGGGCGCGTCGGGGGTCACGTCCACGGCGTGGGTCATGTAGCTGAGGAGTTCGTCCGGCGTGTAAACGATCTCCATCGCGCGGCCTCCCAGCACGTACGACGGGCGCACGAGGACCGGGTAGCCGATCTCCTCCGCCACGGTGATGGCGTCCTCCGTGGTGAAAACGGCCCGGCCCGGCGGCTTGGGAATATTGAGTTCGCGCAGCACGGCGTCGAACCGCTTGCGATCCTCCGCCATGTCAATCGCCTCGAACGGCGTGCCGAGGATGGGGACCCCCGCCTTATGGAGCGGCCCCGCGAGATTGATCGCCGTCTGCCCGCCAAACTGGACGATGACGCCTTCGGGGCGCTCCTTCTCCACGATGTTCAGGACGTTCTCCAGCGTCAGCGGCTCGAAGTAGAGACGATCCGACGTGTCGAAGTCGGTGGAGACCGTCTCCGGGTTGTTGTTGATGATGATCGATTCGTATCCCGCGTCGCGTAGCGCCCACACCGAATGCACCGAGCAGTAGTCGAACTCAATCCCCTGCCCAATGCGGATGGGGCCGGAACCAAGGACGATGGCCCGCTTGCGGGGGGTTGCGGCGGTCACTGGACTCTCGGCGGCGGGTTGACCCTCCGGAGCCGCTTCTCCCCCGGCCTGCCCCGAAGCCTCGATGTCCAGCCGCGTCTCATCTTCCTGTTCGTAGGCGGAGTAGAAGTAGGGCGTCTCCGCGTCGAACTCGGCGGCGCATGTGTCCACCATCTTGTAAACGGGCACCACACCGAGCGCGATCCTCGCCCGACGCGCCTCCCTTTCCGGGACGCCGTAAAACTGGGCGATGGTCCGGTCGGAGAAGCCCGCCAGCTTGGCCTCGCGGAGCAGCGCGACGTCTTCCAGGGAGCCGTTGCGGATGCGGCCTTCCAGTTCCACCAAATCCTGCAACTTGACGAGGAACCAGGGGTCCACGGCGGAGAGGGCCGAAACCTCCTCCACCGTCATGCCGCGCCGAAACGCTTCGAGGATGACGAAGAGTCGCTGGTCGCTGGCGACACGGATGCCCTCCTCGATCCGCACGTCGCTCCACCGGTCCAGCCCCTTCCAACGGAGGCCGCTCACGGCGCTGCCGAGTTCCAGGGAGCGGATCGCCTTCATCAGCGACGCCTCGAAGGTGCGGCCAATCGCCATGACCTCGCCGGTCGCCTTCATCTGCGTGGTGATGGTGCGGTCGGCGAACGGGAATTTGTCGAACGGCCAGCGCGGGATTTTCGTGACCACGTAGTCGAGGGCCGGTTCAAAGCAGGCGAGAGTCTTCTTTGTCACGGCGTTCGGGATTTCGTCGAGGCGGAGGCCGACCGCGATCTTGGCGGCCACGCGGGCGATGGGGTAGCCGGTCGCTTTCGACGCGAGCGCGGAGGATCGGCTGACGCGCGGGTTGACCTCGATGACGTAGTACTGGAAACTCTTCGGATCGAGGGAGAGCTGCACGTTGCAGCCGCCTTCGATCTTCAGCGCGCGGATGATCTTGAGGCTGGCGGTGCGAAGGAGCTGATACTCCTTGTCGGAGAGGGTCTGACTCGGCGCCACGACGATGGAATCGCCGGTGTGGACTCCCATCGGGTCGAAGTTTTCCATGTTGCAGACGGTGATGCAGGTTCCGGCGCCGTCGCGCATCACTTCGTATTCGACCTCCTTCCAGCCCTGGAGGTACCGCTCAATCATCACCTGATGACGCATGGAGAGTTTGAGGCCGCGCCTGCCGATCTCCACCAGTTCGTCGGCGTTCCAGGCGATGCCGCCACCCGTGCCGCCCAGGGTGTAGGCGGGCCGCACGATGAGGGGGTACCGCTCCCGCCGGGCGAGGGCTTCCAGGTCGCGCTCGCCCTCGATGATCCAGGATTCGGGGACCGGCTCGCCGATCTCGCGCATGAGGGTGCGGAACAGGTCGCGGTCCTCGGCTTTGCGGATGGCGTCGAGGTTGGTGCCGAGCAGGCGCACGTCATACTGATCGAGGATGCCCAGAGTGGCGAGCTGGGTGGCGAGATTCAGGCCGGTCTGCCCGCCGAGCGTGGGAAGGAGGCCGTCGGGCCGCTCCTGGGCGATGACGCGCTCGGCGAATTCGGGGGTCAGCGGCTCGATGTACACCCGGTCGGCGATCTCAGTGTCGGTCATGATGGTCGCCGGATTGGAGTTGATGAGGACGACCTCGCAGCCCTCCTCGCGGAGCGCGCGGCAGGCCTGGGTGCCGGCGTAATCGAACTCGGCGGCCTGCCCGATGATGATGGGGCCGGAGCCGATGACGAGGACCTTCTGGATGGCGGGGTTTCTGGGCATTCCGGGCTGGTTTTCCTTGTAAGCGACGTGAGGGACAGAGGAGAGTCGGCGCGATGAAGGAGCTGGAGGACTTTCTGCGCGTTTTTCACACCAATTATCAGGATAAATCAGAGGTTGTATTTTTATGCCGTTCTATTTAGCGGAAAATCCTCATAAAACGCTTCACGACGGATGTCTAAATCGGAGGGGGGAGGCCCAGGAAAGGTGATATCGGCTCCAAAACTCTCCACAAAACGGGACCATTCCTCATCAGTGGCGCGCTGATAAAAGGATTGCCGTTGGCGCCGCGCCTGTTCCAGGGCCGCCAGCGCATCCGTTTCGGGCAGGTCGTCTATCAATTCCAGGATACGATCTCTCAGAGCCATCGCGGATTTCCTTTCACTCCACTCACTCCAGGTCATCACACCCATCAGACGCCAGGCAAACTATGCGAGCCGCTCCACAAACTCGGTAAAGAGGGAGTCGCTGTCCCACGGGCCGGGACTCGCTTCGGGGTGATACTGGATGGAGAAGAGGGGGAGTTCCGTGTGGCGCAGCCCTTCCACGGTGCCGTCGTTCAGGTTGACGCGCGCCACCTCCATGCCAGAGCCTTCCAGCCCGGCGGGGTCCACCGCGTAACCGTGATTCTGGCTGGTGATGGTGACGAGGCCGGTTTTCAGGTCTTTCACAGGATGATTGCCGCCCCGGTGGCCAAACTTAAGCGGGAACGTCCCCCCTCCGAAGGCGTGCCCCAGCAGCTGGTGGCCCAGGCAGATGCCGAACATCGGCTTTTGTAGCGCCAGCGCCTTCACGGTTTCCAGCGCGTAACCGAGCTGACGAGGGTCGCCGGGGCCGGGGGAGACGAGGATGCCCGCCGGGTCCACGTCGAGGAGGGCTTCAGGCGGCGCGGTAGCGGGGAAGACGTGCGCCTCGCAGCCCAGGTCGGCGAGGCGGCGGAGGATATTGAACTTCACGCCGAGGTCCAGCACGGCCACGCGGCGCGCGGGCGCATCGGCGGGGATTGGCCCGGTATGGGGGGCGCGGCGCTTGGGGTCGGGACGCCAGACGTAAGATTCTTCGGTGGAGACGCGCTTCACGAAGTCCAGAGAGTCGTAGTCGGGCAGGGCGTGGAGCTGTTCGATCAGTTCGGCGGCGGTCAGTTCCGTGGTGACGCCGCCCGGCATGACGCCCAGCGTCCGCAGGCGTCGGGTAAGGGCGCGGGTGTCCACCCCGGCAATCCCGATCACCTGATGCTGGAGCATGAACTCTTCCAGCGTGGATTCGCTGCGCCAGTTGCTCGGCGCGGGGGCGAGTTCCTTCATCACAACGCCTTCCACCTGCACCCGGCGCGACTCGAAGTCCTCCGCCGTAACGCCGTAGTTCCCGATCAGCGGGTAAGTGAAGGTGAGAATCTGGCCGCCGTACGACGGGTCGGTCAGCATCTCCTGATAGCCGGTCATGCTGGTGTTGAAGACGACCTGGCCGAAGGCGCTGCCCGGCGCGCCGATGGAGACGCCTTCCATGACGGTTCCGTCCCGCAGCGCGAAGAGGGCCTTCATACGCGGTATCCTTCCCCGCGCCCGGCGAGGGGACCGGAAGCGGCATGAGTGTCGCCGAGGAGGTCGTGGATGACGGCGCCGTCGCGAATGACGAGCGTCACCTGTCCCTGAAACTCCGTCCCGATGAACGGGGTGTTTTTGCTTTTGGAGCGGATCCGGTCGCGGCGGAGGGTCCAGCGCGCCTGCGGGTCCAGCACGGTCACGTCGGCGACGGCGCCGGGGGAGAGAGTTCCGCCCGGCAGCCCGAACGCCTGCGCCGGATGGAGGGCAAGCCGGGCGACGGCTTCGGCGGGGGTGAGATGGCCCTTTTGCGTCAGATGCGTCCAGGTGAGCGGAACGCACGTCTCCAGCCCGATGATGCCGTAGGGCGCGAGATCGAACTCCACATCCTTCTCTTCGTACGCGTGGGGGGCGTGGTCGGTGGCGATGGTGTCGAGGGTTCCGTCGGCGATCCCGGCGATGACGGCCTGAACATCCTCGCGGGTGCGCAGGGGCGGGTTCATCTTGGTGTTGGTGTCGTAGCCGACGACCGCCTCTTCGGTGAGGGCGAAGTGGTGCGGGCACCCTTCCGCCGTCACGCGAACGCCGCGCGCCTTCGCCTGCCGCACGAGTTCCACGCTCATCACCGTGCTGACGTGACACAGGTGGAGGTGGCAGCCGGTCGTCTCCGCCAGCAGAAGGTTGCGCGCGACCATGAGGTCCTCGGCGACGGCGGGCATCCCTTTCAGGCCGAGCCGGGCAGAGGTGATTCCCTCGTTCATCGCGCCTTTCCCGGCGAGCGATTTGTCCTCGCTGTGGGCGACAAACGGCGCGTCGAGCATGTGGCAGTACTCCATCACCCGGCGGGTCATGGCGGCGTTTTGGATCGGGAAGGCGTCGTCGCTGAAGGCGATGCACCCGGATTCCTGGAGGTCGGCCATCTCCGTGAGGCGCTCCTCCTTCATCCCGACGCACGCGGCGCCGATGGGGACGACGCGGGACCCCGCCGCGCGAGCCGCCTTTCCCACCACATAGGCGATGAGCGGCGCGGAGTCGAGCGGGGGGAGCGTGTTGGGCATGCAGAGGAGCGTGGTGAAGCCGCCCGCCGCCCCGGCGACGCTGCCGGTGAGGATGTCTTCCTTATACTCCTGGCCGGGGTCGCGGAGATGGACGTGCACGTCGGTGAAGCCGGGGCAGACGAGCTGGCCCGCAACGGAGCGCACGATTTCGCCGGGGAGCGGGTCGAGGGCGCGGCCCACCGCCACATCGGCGATGCGCCCGTCGGCGATGCGGAGGTCTGCGGGACCGTCCACACGGTTGGCGGGGTCCACCACGTGGCCGCCGGTGAGGAGCAGGTTTTGAGGATTGAGGGTCATAAGGAGTCAGGCTCGCTGGATGAGGCAGGTGAACCCTTCCTGCTCGAAGTGATGATCGTTGGAGAGGACCTCCGTGATGCCCTCCTCCTCCATCACCACCATCGAGATGCAGTCCACCAGACTGTACGACTTATCGGATCGGCTTTCGTACCGCTCCAGGCCACGCTCAAAGAGATCAAAGGAAGGGTGAATGACACGAGTGTCTGACTGTTTCATATAGGCTTTCACGATTTCCGAGGAGCGCTTCCGGTAGAAGGGACCCTTATCCGCGACGCTGGCGAGAAATTCCGTGAGGACGGACGTTGTGGTGCAGGTTCGCACCGTTTCCCCCAAAGCCCGCGCCGCCTGCATGGCCGCGTCATGCCAGGGGTCGCGGGGGTAAGCCCTGGCCGCCAGATAGAGCGTGTCAATGAAGACGGATTTCAACGCTTTTTTGTCCCGTAGATGTAATGGTCCAGTTGTTCTGAGAAGTCCGCAGGGAACCGAGCCAACTCCTCTTCAGGGGCGTTGTGAGCCATCTCGTCCAGAGCCGCATCCAGCGCCGCGAGGCCGGTCAACGGAGGCGCTTCCCCGGAGGCGTTCCGCTTCGCCAGCAGCCCTTCATACAGTTCCTCCGCTTCGTTTTCCGGCAGCTCCTCCACCAGTTGGCGCAGCCTCTCCTTAACAGACATTTTGCCTCCTTACAGAACCGTCAGCGAGGGGCAGGTCGGCGGGGCCGTCCGG